>NZ_JFYT01000047.1:0-72212 GCF_000632165.1 Delftia sp. RIT313
GATCGATGTGCATGGAGGGCCGCGAGGAAGGAGGCGGAGGATTCCGCAGGTTTCGGGGCCCATTCAGGCAATGCATCAAGAGATTTGCGGATTTGTTTAGGAAAGACCCTCTACAACAAAGGTTTAATGCATCGGCAAGTGACGGAATCGCGGGGTGTAAGACCGTTTCCCGCCCTGGCGTCATTCGATGGCAGATGAGGGCTTTGGATAACCGTGCGTGGTTAAACTCTTCCGCCTGAAGATCCGCTGTAACGCCCAACCCGGGCGGGCAGCGCCCCCAGTACACAGCACGGTCAAAGAGTCCACCCATGCAAATCAAGAAATGCATTTCCGTCCTGCTGGCCAGCAGCTTCATCCTGCCGGTTCTGCCTGCGCATGCAGGCGAAGAGACGGTGCAGCTCATGTCCAATGGCCGCTACCAGACCTACAGCCTGCCCGACGATGCGCAGCAGGTGCAACTGGTCGAGACCTTGGCTGGCAACTGCAGCTACAACCAGAACTGGGGCTATGACCTGGGCCGCCGGGAGATGTGGGTCAAGGGCGGCTGCGGCGGGCGTTTTCGCATCCTGACCGGCCTGCCCCAGGGCGCGCAGGGCCAGGAAGGCGGGAGCGACAACACGGGCGCATGGATCGCCGGTGCCGCCGTGGCAGCCATTGCCGGCGCCGCCATTTTGGCGAACAAGCGCGACAAGGACCGCGAACGTGACCGCGACGAGCAATGGAACGATGACCGCTATCCGGGCCAGCAGCCCGGCTATCCCTCGTGGGGAGGGCGGGAGGTGCGGGGCCAGAACGGCCTGTGCCTGGATATATCCGGAGGCCTTCGCCCAGGCAATGGGCTCATCGTCTACCACTGCAGCGGCGGTGAGAATCAGCGCTTCACGTTGACGCGTGATGGCGAGATGCGCGTGGGCGACCTGTGCCTGGACGTGGCCGATGGCAACACCCGCAATGGTGCGCGGGTGATTGCATGGCAATGCCGCAACCAGCCCAACCAGAAATGGGACTGGAGCCGTGGCCAGATCCGCAGCCGCTTTGCCAACAAGTGCCTGGACATCGAAGGCGGCAATGCCCGGCCGGGCCAGCCCGTGATCGTGTGGTCCTGCGCCGGCGGCCCGAACCAGCGCTGGAACTGAGGGCGCTTGTTGCACAAGCTCTCTCCCGCGCCCGGGCCAGTGCCCGGACGCAACGCCGTTGCGGGCTTCCGGCGGCTGGGGCCCTTGCAGTGGCTGGGCCTGATCACTGGCGCCGTGCTGCTGGGCGATGCCGTGGTGCTGATGGCGCGCGGCATGTTCAATCTGGGCGTGACGCTGCCAGCGGTGCTGGGCGTGCTGTTCATGGCCTGCAGCTTCTGGCGCTTGGCCATTGCGCGCAGGCTGCGCGCCAGTGCATGGCTGCGGCGCGCCTGGTGGCTGGGCTGGGCGGTGTTGGCGATGTGGCTGGTCAGCCTGTTGGTGTTCTGGGCGCACCTGCTGTCCGCCTCGTCCGGGTTGCCACCGGAACAGCCGGTGCAGGCCATCGTGGTGCTGGGCAGTGCCACGCGTGACGGCCAGCCGTCGCTCACGCTGGCCCAGCGGCTGGACCGCGCTGCCGAACTGGCCGCCCGCCAACCCAAGGCGCTGGTGCTCACCAGCGGCGGGGTGGATTTTGGGGAAAGCGAGAGCGAGGGCGCCATCATGGCGCGCTATCTGCAGCAGCGCCACGGCCTGCCGCCCGAGCGGCTGCTGATGGAGGAACGCAGCACCAGCACGGCGCTGAACCTGGCCTGGAGCCTGCCCCTGCTGCAGGCACGCGGGGTGGAGCCGCAGGCGGCAATCGCCATCGTCACCAGCGACTTCCACACCCTGCGCGCCGGCTGGATAGCCGAGCGCAGCGGCTACGGCCAGGCCTTCACCGTGGGTGCGCCCACGCCCGTGACCATCCGCGCCAACGCTTGGCTGCGCGAGTACTTTGCGGTGATCAGCGGATGGGTGCTGGGGGAGTTCTAAGCTGCCTGTGCGATGGGCTGCGACCTTGCGGATTGGCTCCACAATGTGATTCTTCATAAATCAACAGGAGTGAGACAGTGGCAAGCGAACAGCGTCCTTTCCGGGTTCTGGGCATACAGCAGGTGGCCATCGGCGGCACCGACAAGCAGCGCATGAAGCGCCTGTGGGTGGACATGCTGGGCCTGACCCAGACCGGCACATTCCAGAGCGAGCGCGAGAACGTGGACGAAGACATCCTGGCCATGGGCCAAGGCGCGCACAAGGTCGAGGTGGACATCATGCAGCCGCTGGACATCGACAAGAAGCCCGCCGTCCACACCACGCCGCTGAACCATATCGGCCTGTGGATCGACGACCTGCCGCTGGCCGTGCAGTGGCTGACGGAGCAGGGCGTGCGCTTTGCGCCCGGCGGCATCCGCAAGGGCGCGGCCGGCTACGACATCTGCTTTCTGCACCCCAAGAGCAATGACGAGTTTCCGATCGCTGGCGAGGGCGTGCTGATCGAGCTGGTACAGGCGCCGGCCGAGGTGATTGCCGCCCTGGGCTGAGACGCCTTCAGGCGAAAGGCTGGACGCGCCGCTCGGCATGCTCCAGCAGCCACAGCCTTTTTCGGGCGCGCGTCATGGCCACGTACAGGCGGTTGCGCTCCAGAAAGGCCAGCGCGTGCGGGGCCGATGCCGGAAAGCGGCCAGGCTCCATGAAGGGCAGGGCGACATGCTCGTATTCCTTGCCCTTGGCTTCCTCGATGGTGCTCAGATGAAAGTCGAAGCCGCGCTCGGCCCGCACGGTTCGTTCGAAGCGCGTAGCCATGGCGGCCACCTGGGCCAGCATGTCGGGCACGGCCATGCCCGCCACCGAATCCATGAAGGCCTTCACGCGCTGACGCATGGCCGCCGCCTGGGCCTGCGACAGGGCCACGCCCGCAAAAAGGCCCCAGACATCGGCCTGCTCCAGCAGGCTGCGTGCGTCTGACTGAAGCGCCAGGGGCAGTTGCAAGAAGCTGCCAAAGGCCTGGAAGTTGCGTTGCCCGCCCTGCAGGCTGGACTGGTTGCCCAGGAATCGCCAGATGATCTGCGGGTTGTGCTGCATCTCGCCCGCCATGCGCTGGGCCAGTGTATGGCGGCTTGATGGATCGGCCATGTCGGCACCATCCACGCTGCCCTTGCCGTAGAAAAGCGCACCTTCCACAAAGGCCGCCAGGATCTCGCTGCCCAGCACGCTGGTCTCAGCCTTCCATGACAGCGCCTGCATGCCATGTGCGTAGCAAAGGCCCAGCAGCAGGGCAATCTCGCGCTGCAGGTAAAAGCGCTTGAAGCCGTAGAAGCTGGCGGACTTGCCGGCGCGGTGGATGGCCCATTCCAGCGCGCAGGCATCTTGCTCATGGCGCAGGATCACGATCAGCGAGGGATTGCGCGCGCCGGGCGACGGGGGCTCACCCGGCGCCGCCGTTGGCGTGCCGCGCGCCAGACCGGCCTGGATCTGCAGCAGCTGGTCAATGCACTGGCTGTCATCGGTGTGCTGCAGTTGCTGCACGGTGCTGAAGCGCGTGGGCGCTGCAGTCAGGCCAACGTTGAACAGCGCATTGACCGCCTTGGCGATCTGCGGGCCAAAGCGCCGCGACTGGGTCAGCGCCAGCGTGGCCGTGGCCTGTGGCAGGAAGTCATCGAGCTGGTGGAGCTTGTCGCGGAACACGGACCAGGCCTGCGCCTCGATGTGCTGGTTGAAGTCGCCTGCGCCCAGGAAGGCGCAGCCGCTGGTTCCGACCAGGGCGCGCAGCAGTTGCAGCGAGGCCGGATCCAGGTCATGCATCTCGTCGAACACCACCAGGTCGTAGCGCGGCAGGTCCAGCGCCTGGCCCTGCAGGGCGTCGCTGGCCAGTGCATGGCTGCAGTCGCCTTCCGCGTAGTACAGCGGGTCGCCGCAGTGGTCGATGCGGCGGCGCTCGTACTCGAAGAACAGGCCGGCCATGCGGTAGTCGAGCAAATACTCCTCGCAGAAACTCGCCAGTCCCATGCCTTCCTCGGCCAGGCGCTGGGGCAGCAACGACTTCTTGGCGCTGAGGTTGAAGTCCCAGAAGGCGTCCAGATCCAGGTCGCCGGGCTGCTCGAACAAAGGGTCGGGCTGCCAGGCCAGCCGCTCGCACAGGGCGGCATGTGCCTCGCGCACACGGGCCTGCAGTGCCACGCGGTCGGCCAGAAAGCGGGCCGCAGGGTCGCGGCGGCGGATCTGCTGGGCCGCCCAGCGCTCCACCGTGGTGATCTGTACCTGGGGCGGCACTTCGCGCACCAGTTGCTTGAGCCGGTGGTGAAAGGCCGCCACGCCGGAGCGCGAATAGGCCAGCACCAGGATGCGCTGGGCCTGGCCGCTGCGGCAGGCCTGAACCACCTTGCAGGCCAGCGTGGTCGTCTTGCCTACGCCCGCCAGCGCCGCCACGATGGCCGAACGTCCCTCATGCGCCAGGATGGCTTGCTGCTCTCGCGACAGCAGCAGCGGTTGGCCGTGATCGGTGGGAAATTCCAGGGAGCGCAGGGACATCGGAGCGAATCGGGGGAAAGTGGTGGAAAGCGGGTGGAAGCACGGGCCGTGGCAATGAAAACCGCCGTAGCGACGACGGCGGGCACCCATTGTGGTCGTTTTGGAGAGGCATCTGGCAGGTATTGGGAATCAAGGCCGGCGCACGCTTGCACATCTTTTTCGGCCTGCATCGGACAATTGAGCGATGTTGGCCGCCAATGGCTGCGTGCTTGCAGCATGAAGCATGCATGCAGAAAAACTTCCGCCAAAACGCAGCGAACTTCGCTCAAAAATAAGCGAAGTTCGCTCTTTTTGCAGGCCATGAAAATGGGGCAACTATTTTTGCCAAGGAGCCGGCTTTTTCATTCCCAAGGCTTTTTTTGCTCATCAGAATGAAAAAAGCAGACCCACAGAGGAGTTTTTGATGACCGCCTGCAGCACCGCCCCGACGAATTCCGCCACCTCCGCACAGCCTGCGGCCGGCAGCCCATTGCAATGGCACGCACGCCCCTCCAAAAGCGACACGCTGCCGTTTGACGGCGCCTGGAGCGTGCAGGCCATCCAGGAACTGCTGGACAAGCCCTTCATGGACCTGATGTTCCAGGCCCAGAGCGTGCACCGCGAGCACTGGCCCGCGGGCGACATCGAGCTGGCCACGCTGCTGTCGGTCAAGACGGGCGGATGCCCGGAGAACTGCGGCTACTGCCCGCAGGCGGCCGAGTTCGATACCGGCGTCAAGGCGGAAAAGCTCATGAGCGTGGACGAAGTCACGCGGGCCGCCCAGGCCGCCAAGGACGCGGGCGCCACACGCTTTTGCATGGGCGCAGCCTGGCGCGCGCCCAAGGACCGCGACATCGAGAAGATGAACGAGCTGATCGGCGCCGTGAAGGGTCTGGGCATGCAGACCTGCGCCACGCTGGGCATGCTCCAGCCGCACCAGGCGCAGTCGCTGCGCGAAGCGGGCCTGGACTACTACAACCACAACCTGGACACCGCGCCCGAGTACTACCAGGACGTGGTCAGCACGCGCCAGTACCAGGATCGCCTGGACACGCTCAAGGCCGTGCGCGGCGCGGGCATCAGCGTGTGCTGCGGCGGCATCATCGGCATGGGCGAGGCGCCTGTGCACCGCGCGGGCCTGATCGCCCAGCTGGCCAATCTCAACCCCCATCCCGAATCCGTGCCCATCAACAGCCTGGTGCGCGTTCCCGGCACGCCGCTGGCGGACAGCGAGCCAGTCGATCCGCTGGACTTCGTGCGCGTGATCGCGGTGGCGCGCATCACCATGCCCACGGCGCGCGTGCGCCTGTCGGCAGGCCGGCAGCAGCTAGGCGACGCCGTGCAGGCCCTGTGCTTCATGGCTGGCGCCAACTCCATCTTCTACGGGGACAAGCTGCTGGTCACCGGCAACCCCGATGTGGAAGCCGACACCACGCTGCTGCGCAAGCTGGGCCTGAGCGGCACGCGGACCTCGGTACAGGAGTGAGCTTTTTGAGCTTTTGAGCTCTTTTGAGCCAGCGGCTCAGGACTGCGGACCGCCGCTGCCTTGCGCGGCGGCGGCCGCATCGTCTTCGCCGGCATCGAGCAGCCGGGCCGCACGGTTGCTCAACGCGGAATCCGCACGGAAATAGCCCAGCACCGTATTGACGCTGCTGTGCCCCGTCAGCGCCATGGTGTCGGGCAGGGGCACGTTCTGGCGCCCGGCCTCGGTCACAAAGCCCGAGCGCAGGGAATGCGCCGAGAAATCCCCCTCCACGCCCGCCAGCGCACAGCGCTGCTTCACGATGTCGCGCACGGCCGCTGGCGACAGGGGCTCGCCCACATGGCCGCCTTTGCGGATGCGCCGGAAGATCGGCCCTTCCTGTATGGCGGCGGCACGCAGCCAATCGGCCAGCGCCTGGGCCGCGCGCCCGGTCACGGGCTTGTGGTTCTCGGGCACATCCCGCCCGGACTGGTTGGTCTTGGAGTGGGCTAGCGTGTAGATGAATTCCTGCGGCCCCACGGCGCGCAGGTGGCGCATGTCGGCCCCGGCCACCTCCGAGCGGCGGCGCCCGCCGCTGGACCAGGCGAACAGCAGCAGGGCGCGGTCACGGCGGCCGCGCAGGCTGTCATCGCAGGTCTGCAGCAATTGCTCCAGCAAGTCGCGCGTCAGCGCATCCTTTTTGGCGGGCTGCTCGCCGCGGCGCGCATAGGCCTTGCGCGTGCGCGACATCAGCTCGCGCACCGCGCCGTCCTGGCAGGGGTTGGCCAGCCCATGCACCTGATGCGCCTTGGACAGCACCGCCATGCGGTGCACCAGCGTGTTGTGCGACAGGGGGCCTTCGCGGGCCTTGTATCCGGCCTCGACCAGGGCGCGGTCCATGTGCGCCGGCATTTCACTGGCCAGGCCCGCGCCGGTCTGCCGCTGGGCGTGGTCGATGATGAATTGCAGCACGCAGGGCACATTCAGCGGCAGCTGCATCTGCTGCTCAAAACGCAGCGCATGCCAGGCGGCCCAGTAGCGCATCGCACTCTGGTAGCTGTTTCTGGTGTTGGTGGATTCGCCCTCGCGCAGCAACTCGCGCACGGCCTGCTGGGCGGCAGACTCCAGCCCCGCAGAGGGCAGGGTGCTGCCTTGCTGTGTGTCTTCCGGAGGCGGGGCTTGGGGAATCAGCGAAAAGGGGCCGTTGCGCATCCGTGGATTGTCGCCCGACGCAGCAGGACCGCCCGCCACGGAGCCTGCGGCCATGCAGGCCATGCAAAGTTCAGTTTCCAAGCTTTCCAGAGGCTGCAGCGGCTTTTTGCCTGGGCAAAGCCGTGTAATGTGCATATCCATACTGTATGAAAATTTCATATGTAATATTTAATACATGTCACATATGATGTATTACGTATCATTAAAATAACTCACGATAACAATCACTTATCGTTGGTAATCTGGAAAATAGTTCACGATATGCAGAAAACATCCACCCGCGGCGTGCAGGAAGCCGATGTCTGGGCCGCGGCAGACGCCTTGATCGCCCAGGGCCTGCGGCCGACCATCGAGCGCGTGCGCCAGCAAATCGGCCGAGGCTCGCCAAATACCGTCAGCCCGATGCTGGAGACCTGGTTTGCCACCCTGGGCCAGCGCCTGGGCGTGGCGGCAGGGCAGGGCGAGCTGCTGCCCTCGTCCGTGCCCGATCCCGTTCAGCGCCTGGCGCAGCAGCTTTGGGACGCTGCCCAGGAAGCCGCCATGGAGGCCGCCCGCGCCGCGCTGCAATCTCGCGAGGAAGCAGCGCAGGCCACGCAGGCCGAGCTGCAGGAGCAGCAAGAGCAAATGGCGCGGCGCGAGGCGTCCATGCAGGCGCAGAAAGAGGCCATGGACCAGGCCCTGCAAGTGGCCCAGGCGCAGTCGCAGGACTTGTCGCGCCGGCTGGATGAAATGCAGCAGCAGCTGCAGGACCGAGACGAGCGTCTGGAGGAAATGCGCGATGCGCTGGCCGAAGCCGCCCGCCAGCGCGAGGCGCTGCAGCAAAAGCATGGCGAGGAAATGCAGTCTGCCGCGCTGGAACGCCAGCGCATGGCCGAGCAATACGCGGGCAATGAGCGCCACATGCTCAACGAAGTGGACCGTGCACGCCAGGAACTGGCGGCTGCGCGCAAGACAGCCACCGAGCAGGAGCGCAAGGCAGCGACCCGCCTTGCAGAGCTGCAAGGCCGCTATGAAAAGAGTGAGGAGGAGCAGCTGAGCCTGCACTCCCAGCTGCAGACCGCCCAGAATGCGGCCGCCCTGGCGCAGGAGCGTGCGGCGGACCTGCGCAGCCTGCTGGAGGCGCAGCAGCGATTGGCCGCTGGCGGTGCCTTGCCGGATGCCGGCGTGGGGCTTTCGCTGGGCCGGCGCGGCAGCCTGTCCGCAGCGCGCCGCTCCATGACGCGCCTCAAGGACAGGAGAGGCTAGGGCGTATCGCCCAGGCCAAGGTCAGGCCTTGGCGCGCGATTTGACTTGGGGCGGCCGATGTCTGCGCATGGCCTGCGTGATGCTGTCTACCGTTCCACGCACATGCGCGCGCACTTCGCGCTCCATGCGATCCGGGTCACCGGCCTGCAGGCTGGCCACCAGTTGCTGGTGGTGCTCCTGCAACCTAGGCGAGGGCTCGTTGTTTTCCAGCCAGATCCGCATCAGCGGCTCGACCACCGAATGCAGGGCCGAGATCTGCTCGCACAGGCGCGGGGCTGCGCTGATGCGGCAAAAGCGCTCGTGAAAGCGCCGGTGCACCGTGATCCATTCCGACTGGTCACTCTCGCAGCGCTTCATTTTCAAAAGCAGGTCCTGCAGATCGTCCACATCCGCCTGGGTGCAGCGCCTGGCGGCCATGGCTGCGGCCAGGCCTTCGAGCACGGCACGCATCTCGAAAACCTCGATGACCTCGCTCTCGGAAAGCTCCCGCACGATCGCGCCCCGGTTCGGCGGCATGACCAACAGGCCTTCCGCAGTCAGCCGGCGCAAGGCCTCGCGGACCGGCATGCGGCTCATGCCGATGGCGTTGGCGATGTCATCCGCCACCAGCCTGTCGCCCGGCTTCAGCAGCCCCATGCGAATGCCATGAGAGAGGTGTTGGTAGGCCTCTTCGTGGGCACTGGTCTGTGCCGCATCGGGCGAGGGGGTGGCAAGTGGCGGCATGGTGATGGTTCTGGGGTGGGCGGAGCCCGGTCGTCATTTTAGGTTTCGCTGTCAGGGGCCAGGGCGCACTCTGATGGTGCATTGTGTACGGCCAATCCAGGCATGGTGATTGCTTGGGTATCTTTGGAAAAATTGGATACAAAGATATCAGGATACGGTAATCTCGAGGCTGCCATCGCGCCCTGCGTCGATGGCGGTTCGCTGCAAGCAGCGTTGGCAGACCGGCCCCCCATTGATTGCCCGAAATCCAAGTCCCAGCAACACAAGGAAGAAGAACCGTTATGCGTAATTTCCAGAATCCTGGCCGTTCCGTCGTCATGTCCACGCACGGCATGGCGGCAACCTCACACCCGGCCGCCACCCAGGCCGCTGTTCGCATCCTTGAGGCCGGCGGCACCGCCATGGATGCCGCCGTCGCGGCCTGTGCGGTCCAGTGCGTGGTGGAGCCTGGCTCCACCGGCATTGGAGGAGACTGCTTTGCGCTGTACAGCGAAAAGGGCTCCGATCAGATCACGGCGTACAACGGCGCCGGCTGGGCGCCCCAGGCCACCTCCCTGAAGGCCGTTCTTGCCTCGGGCGAGGAAAAGCAATTGCGCCGCCAGTCGCCCTACGTGGTCACGGTGCCTGGCGCCGTGGACGCCTGGGTCGCCTTGACGGAGCGGTTCGGCCGGCTGCCCATGGGTCGCCTTCTGGAAGATGCCATCCGCTTCGCCGAGCAGGGCTATGCCGTGGCGCCGCGCGCCGGCGCCGACTGGGCCATGCACACGCAACTGCTGGCCGCCACCACTGCGCGCGACATCATGCTGGTCGATGGTCAGGCACCGGCCATCGGATCGGTTCACCGCCAGCCACAGTTGGGCGCCACCTTGCGCAAAATCGCCGAGCAGGGCCGCGCCGGCTTCTACGAGGGGGAGGTCGCGCACGACATCGTCTCCTATCTGCGCAGCCTCGGTGGCGTGCACACGCTTGAGGATTTCGCCACCTATCGTGGCGAGTTCGTGCAACCGGTCAAGAGCAGGTTCCGAGACCATGTGGTGCACGAGTGCCCCCCTCCGGGCCAAGGCATCATTGCCCTGCTGCTGCTGAACATTCTGCAGGGCCTGGAGCCGGGCACGGACCCGCTCTCGCCCGAGCGGCTGAAGGCCGAGATCGATGCCACGCGCATGGCCTACCGGGTGCGGGATGCGCTGCTGGCCGATCCACGCTTTGCCGATGTGGACGTCGACTATCTGCTGTCGCAGGAGCTGGCCGCCCAGCTGCGCAACGGCGAGTTCCCAGAGCATTTCAAGACCCCGGCGACCAATGCGGCAGCGGAGCACAAGGACACGGTCTACATCTCGGTGGTGGACAAGGATCGCAACTGCGCCAGCTTCATCAACTCGATCTTCCACCCCTTCGGCTCCGGCCTGATGGCGCCCAAATCAGGCGTGCTGCTGCACAACCGGGGCCAGAGCTTTGAACTGGCTGAGGGCCACCCCAATTGCATCGGGCCCGGCAAGCGGCCCCTGCACACCATCATCCCCGGCATGACCACGAAGGATGGCCGCGTGGAGCTGGTGTTCGGCGTGATGGGCGGCCACTACCAGGCCATGGGCCATGCGCACTTTCTGTCCAAGGTGATTGACTACGGCTGCGATATCCAGGCCGCCAGCGATCTGCCACGGCTGTTCCCCATTCCCGGCACCGACAAGGTGGAGGTCGAAAGCACCTTGCCGCAGCATGTCGCGCTGGCGTTGGAGCAGCAGGGCTACCAGTTGGTGGCGCCCGGCTATCCTGCCATCGGCGGCGCCCAGGCCATTCGGGTGGATTGGGACAACGGTGTGCTGCACGGCGCATCCGACCACCGCAAGGACGGCTGCGCCATGGGCGCCAACCTTTCCTGACGGACGGCAACCTGCGCGCTGGCTCCAGGCTGTCGTGACAGCGAAGGGGCCGGCGCGGCTTTCAGTGCGGATTTCAGTCGGCCTGGTTCGCCTGGAGAATGCCTGGAAGCGTGCGCAGGATGTGGGCGCGCATCAGGGCCTCCACCTTTGCGCCATCCCTGGCCTTCAATGCGCCTATGAGTTCTTCGTGCCTGTCGTGCACGTAGTCCGTCGATGGCTTGCCCTCCAGCCACACCCGCATCAGGGGCTCGGAGACCGAGTGCAGGGACGCGATCTGCCGCATCAGCTGGGGAGCGTCGGCAATGGTGCACAGGCGCTCGTGGAACTGACGGTGCGCCGTGATCCATTCCGATGCATTCAGGCCGCTGCGGTGCATGCGCTGCAGCAATTGCTCCAGATCGTGGATGTCATTGGTGGTCACGTTCTCGGCCGCCAGGGTGGCTGCCAGGCCCTCCAGCACCGAACGCATGGCGAACACCTCGCGCACCTCTTTTTCGGTCAGCACCCGGACCACCGAGCCACGGTTGGGGCGGTTGACGATCAGCCCTTCCGTGGCAAGGCGGTTCAGCGCCTCGCGCACGGGCATGCGGCTGGTGCCAATTTCGGCCGCGATGTCATCCGGTGCCAGCCGCATGCCCGGGCGCAGTTCGCCCGTGCGTATGCCGCGCTTGATGTGTTGGTAGGCCTCTTCCTGTGCCGTGGCATGGACAGTGTCAAACGAGGCGCGTCGGTCGGTCAGCATGGTTTATCCGGTGTCTTTCGCCCAGGGCAGGGGCCCGCCGATTCTACGGGGACCTGCCTGCGCCTCTCGGCACCCCGTTGTGCCGGTTTCCACGCAGCCATGCCTGTGCAGGTGATGACAAGAGGCGGTTTTCCCTAGAGCTGGTTCGATTATTGCTTGCTAGTCTTCTGCATGATTGGATACAAATATCTAAATATCTATGCATTTTCCCCATGGCAACCGGAACCTGTTCCTTCGCCATGCCTGCTCTCCAACCTGATGAAGACCATGCCTCTCCAAACGCTCCGCACTCCCCTGGCCACGGCCCTGCTGTCTGCCCTGGCCCTTGTCGCATCCGCTCAAGCCTCTGCCCAGGGGGCCGGCGCTTGGCCCAGCAAGCCCATACGCATCGTCGTCCCCTTTCAGGCCGGGTCCGCCACGGATCTTTTGAGCCGGCAGGTTGGCGCCGGACTGAGCACTTCATTGGGGCAGCCCGTGCTGGTGGAAAACAAGCCGGGTGCCGCCGCCATGATCGGCAGCGACACCGCCGCCCGGGCCCCGGGCGACGGCTACACCCTGCTGATGAGCGGGCCGGCCTCCATGGTCACCAACCGTTTTCTGTACAAGAAGCTGAGCTACAACCCGGACGCCTTCGAGAAGGTGGCCATCGTGGCGGTCACGCCCAATGTGCTGCTGGCGAACCCGTCCCTGCCGTTCAGTACGCTGGCTGAGATGGTGGCCTATGCCAAGGCAAACCCCGGCAAGCTGACCTATGCCTCCTTCGGGGCCGGCACGACCTCGCACATGGCTGGCGAGTTCCTGCGCCAGGCCGCCGGCATTGACATAGTGCATGTGCCCTACAAGGGTGCGGCCGAGGCCATTCCGGCCTTGATATCGGGCCAGGTCTCCCTGTACTTCGACACCATCATGACCGCCTTGCCCCAGGTGAAGGCCGGCAAGCTGCGCGCCCTGGGCGTATCGACTGCAAGCCGCGCCGCCATGGCCCCGGACATCCCGACGATTGCCGAACAAGGCTATCCAGGCTTTGACATCGCCCCGTGGTACGGCATCGTGGCCAGCCACGGCACGCCGCCGGCCGTGGTCTCCCGGCTCAACACCGAGATCAACAAGCTGCTGAACACCCCTGAGTTCCGCGAGCGCCTGGTGGCCACCGGCGCCGAAGCCCGTGGCGGCAGCGTTGCCGACTTCGAGGCCTTCGTCAAAACCGAGGTCCCCCGCACGGAGAAGCTGGTGCGGCAGGCCGCAATCGCGCTGCAGTAACCGGACCGGCGCCGCCGGGGCAGGGCGGTGGGGCACGGCGGTGGGTTGCCTGCCGTGCGGCGCCGATTTCACCTATGCAGGGCGATGCTTCTGGACCGGGATGATTCGCTGTCCAGCCGAAAGCCTGCCACCACGTCCGCCAGTTGCGCGGCCTGCTGCTGCAGCGACTGCGCCGCGGCCGTGGCCTCTTCGACCAGGGCCGCGTTCTGCTGGGTGGACTGGTCCATCTGGCTGACGGCGGTCCCGATCTCGGCAATGCCCGTGCTCTGTTCCTGGCTGGCATTGCTGATCTCGGTGACGATGGCGGTCACGCGCTGCACGCTTTCCACCACCTTGCCCATGGTGGCGCCCGCGTCCTGCACCAAGCGGCTGCCGGCATCGACCTGGCCCACGGAGTCATCGATCAGCGCCTTGATTTCCTTGGCGGCCGTGGCGCTGCGCTGGGCCAGGGTGCGCACCTCGGAGGCCACCACGGCAAAGCCCCGGCCCTGCTCACCGGCACGGGCCGCTTCCACGGCGGCGTTCAGCGCCAGGATGTTGGTCTGGAAGGCAATGGAGTCGATCACGCCGATGATGTCGGCGATGCGGTGCGAGGACTGCTCGATGCCGCCCATGGTGCGGACCACCTGGTCCACCACGGTGCCGCCATGCGTGGCGATGTCCGAGGCGCTGCTGGCCAGTTGCCGCGCCTGGCGCGCATTCTCGGCGTTGTGCTGCACGGTGGCCGTGAGCTGCTCCATGGCGGCAGCCGTTTCCTCCAGCGAGCTGGCCTGCTGCTCGGTGCGTGCCGACAGGTCCTGGTTGCCGCTGGCGATTTCGGTGGAGGCATGGCGCACGGTCTCGGACGATTCCCGGATGCGCACCAGCACCGAGGCGATCTTGTCGGTGAAGTGGTTGAACGCGCGTGCGATCTGCGTCAGTTCGTCGTTGCCTTGCACCGACAGGCGGCGCGTGAGATCGCCGTCACCCGAGGCGATGTCTTCCAGCGCATCGCGCACCACGGCCAGCCGGCGCGTGACGCGGGCGATGACGGCGCCCAGCAGCGCAATCGCCAGGATCAGCGAAATGGCAACGATGGCGCCCGACACCTTGAGCAGCGAACCCAGCGCGGACAGCGCCTCGTCGCGCTGCACAGCCACCACCAGTTGCCAGTTCGTGCCGGGCACGCCCTGGCCGTAAAGCAGGAAGTCCTTGCCGCCGACGGCCGTGCGCATGCCGGAGTCCGCCTTGGGCAGGGCCTGGATGGCGTCGGCACGCAACTGGGGCGAGAGCGCGGAGACGGGCTTGAGCGTGAGTGCCGGATCGGGATGGGTGACGATGGCGCCTGCCTCATCCACCAAGAAGGCAAAGCTGCCCGGCGTGGGCCGGATGGCGCCCACGGTGCGCACCACCGTGGTCAGCAGCACGTCGGTGCCGACCACGGCGACAGGATTGCCGGCCGGGCCCACGGGCTCGGCAAAGGTCACGCCCACTTCGGGTGGAGAGACAAACAGATAGGGCGCCGTCACGATGGGGCGGCCTTCCTTCAACGCCTGCCTGAACCAGGGGCGGGCCGTCACGTCGTAGTCGGCAGCCATCTCGTTGAGGAAGAACATGCGCTTGTCGGTGTAGCCGAAGTAGGCATCCGAGAAGCCGCCGCCATCGCGCAGCGCCTGGACCACGGCACGCGGGTCCGGCGTATCGACCGCCTGCGCCAGGGTATGGGTCAGCAGGCGCTTGGTCGCCACCCATTCGCCCAGCACCTGGGCCTGGGCGTTCACGAGCTGGCGGCTCTGGTCGTCGAGGGTGGACAGCACATGGCGCTGCACCGTGAGGAAGTTGGCAATGGCCAGGGCCAGCATGGCCACGGTGACGATGGCCACGCTGAGCGCGATGAGTCGCGCACGCAGGGACTGGAACATAGAAGAATTACTTATTGCAAGAAGATGCTACATACGTTAGCAAATTTTCTTGACAATACGCATTCTTGCAGGCGGTGCCCCCTGGCCGCCGAAGCCTATGCGGGAAATTCGCGCCCCTTCAGCGCTTCAGCACTGTCAGCGTTCCCCCGCCAGCAGCCGGCCCAGCGCCTCGTAGGCCGGCAGCGAGGTCGGGTCATTGGCCGCATTGCCAGCCACCGGGTGGGAGGCAAAGCGCGCAATCACCATCTGTGCCTTGGGATCGATGTAGACGGTCTGGCCATGCACGCCGCGCGCCGCGAAGGCGCCATGGGCGTTGTGCGTGACCCACCACATGTTGCGGTAGGTCCAGCCCGGCAGCAGCTTGTAGCCGGCCTTGGCAAAGGCCGCCGCATCGCCGCCCCGGCGGATATCGTCCACGGCGGCTGCGGGAACGATCTGCTGGCCGTTGAACTGGCCCCGGTTGCGCAGCATCTCGCCAAAGCGCGCCAGATCCCGCAGGCCTAGGTTCAGGCCGCCGCCTGCAAAGGGCGTGCCCGTGGAGTCCACCGACATGTAGGCATCCTGCTCGGCGCCCAGGCGGCTCCAGATGCGCTCGGACAGCAGTTCGGCCACGGACTGGCCGCTCACGCGCGCCAGCACCCAGCCCAGGGCATCGGTGTTGGCCGTGCGATAGCCGAAGGCCTTGCCGTGCACGCCTTCGGGCTTCACGGTCTGCAGGAATTCGTAGTAGCTGCGCGGGCCGGTGTAGTCCTTGGCCTTGGGCAGCGGGTTGCCGGCCGCTGCATGCGCCCAGACCTCGGCCTGGGGGTCCGCATAGTCTTCGCTGAAGCGTATGCCCGTGGTCATGTCCATGAGTTGGCGCACCGTGGCATTGCCGAAGGCCGAGGCCGCCAGCTCGGGCACGTACTCCGACACGCGGCGCGAGGGGTCGAGCTGCCCCTCGGCAGCCAGCATGGCCGCCAGCGTGCCGACGAAGGACTTGGTCACCGACATGGCGCCGTGCTGGCCTTCGGGTTTGAGCACGCCGAAGTAGCGCTCATAGATCACGCGGCCCTTGTGCAGCACCACGATGCCATCGGTGTAGTTGGCCTTGAGCGAATCGCGCCAAGTCATGGGCTGGCTGGCACCCAGGGGTGTGAAGCGCAGCTCGTCGATGTCTTCGCGCAGCGCCTGGGCCAGCGGCGCCGCAGGCGCCAGGCCGCGCGACACATTCACCGTTGGCATGAGCTGGCGAAAGTGCGAGACGCTCCAGCGCATGGCGGGAAACTGGAAATAGGAGCCATCGTCGAAGCGCAGCATCCGGTCCGGCGGTGGCGGCGAGCCCACCATCCAGCCCAGCTTTGCGGGGTCGCTGGCATCGGCATCGGGATAGGAGGGGGTCTTGGCTGCGGTGACCCCTGCCGTGGCTGTGGCGAACACAAGGCTGCCAGCCAGGGCACCGGCGAAATGTTTGAGCTGCATGGCGGCAACCATACTACGGTTGCCGCGGCGCCAAGATCCGCTGCCAAAGGATGGAAGCCGGCTTCCATCCCAGGCCGTGCGCCCAGTTGGCGCAAGCACGACAAATGGCTTTCTCGTTGGACTAAGCTTCAAATAGTTTTTGAAAATCAAAGCCTGGCGAATGCCCATGAAAAGCCTGCAAGACCTGGATATCTTCGTGCGCACCGCAGACAGCGGCAGCCTGTCGGCCACTGCGCGTGCCCTGGACCTGACCCCGGCTGCGGCCAGCGCAGCGCTCAAGCGGCTGGAGGCAGAGCTGGGCGTGACCCTGTTCGTGCGCTCCACGCGCAGCCTGCGGCTCACGCAGGAGGGCGAGCTGTTTCTGGAGCACTGCCGCCCCGCGCTGGCCGGCCTGCGCCAGGTGCGCGACCAGTTGGCTGGCGGCCAGGCCGCTTTGCGCGGCACGCTGCAACTGGCCGCCCCCTCCGACCTGGGCCGCAACGTGCTTATGCCCTGGCTGGACGAGTTCCAGAGCCAGCATGCAGGCGTGGATCTGCGCCTGCACCTGTCCGACCGCGCTGCCAATGTCTACAGCGAGCCTGTGGATGCGGCTTTTCGCTATGGCAGGCCGCAGGATTCCAGCTTGGTGGCCTTGCCGCTGTCGGACACGCACCGCCGCGTGCTTTGCGCCGCGCCCTCCTATCTGCAGCAGCGCGGCGCTCCCGCCACCCCCCACGACCTGGCCGGACATGACTGCCTGTGCTTCATGCTGGGCGAGGAAGTGCACGACCGCTGGAGCTTCTGGCCGGCAGGGCAGGGGACTGCCGTACCTGAGCCGGTCCATGTGCGGGTGCGCGGCCGCAATGTGGCCAATGACGGAGATGCCGTGCGGCGCTGGGCCGTGGCCGGGCGGGGGATTGCCTACAAATCGTATTTCGACGTGGCCGAGGACCTGGCCCAGGGCCGCCTTCTTGCGCTGTGCACCGACTGGACGACCGAGTGCGTGCCGCTGTTCCTGGTCGCCCCCAGCCGCAGGCAGTTCACGCCGCTGGTGCGTGCGTTGCGGGATTTTGTGGCGGTGAGGCTGGCGGAGCTGGAGACGGCGCAGCCCTGAGACATCACGAAGCCCGCGTCCCCAGCTCCACAGGCCCGTGCACATGGTGCTCCGCGCAGACCTGCCGCGAGAGCACATGGGTTTCGATCACTTCGGCGGCATTCTCGGCCGTGAGCCGCCCGTACCAGACGCCGTCCGGATAGACGATGGCCAGCGGGCCATGGTTGCAGGGGTACTGGCAGCTGGTCTGCCGCAGGCGCAGCCTGGCACGCAGTTCGCTGCTGGCCTGCACGGCCTCGCCCAGGCTTTGCCAGACGGCCACGGCGCCCAGGGCGGTGCAGCGCGGTCCCGTGCAGACCAGGGCGTGGTGCTGGTGGTCCGGCACCTGGGACCAGGCCTGGGGATCGTGCTGCCATTGGTCGCCAGCGGTCTCGGCAATGTCGGGGGCCTGAAGGGCCTGCGCCATCTGAGACAGCAGCAGCGCGGGCATGGCGGGGGCGCCCAGCAGATGGTCGGCAAACCGCACCTGCACGCCCTGGTCCGGCAACTGCGAGCGCCAGCGCATGGCCAGCTTGTGCAGCCAGCGCAGCAAGGCAGGCTCGTCGGGCGCGAACAGGGGCAGCACGACGATGGAGCGGGCCGGCAGGCATTGCTGCAGCGCCTCGGGCAGCGAGGGTGCGGCCTTGTCCACGAAGGATGTGACGACCTTGCAGGCCGGCTCCAGCGTCTGGCGCAAGGCATCGGCCAGTTCGATGAGGCTTTGGCGCGAGGCTGCGCCCGTGCCGCCACGGCCCAGCACGATCACGGCGTCGGGCCCGGGCGGGAGGGATGTGTCAGAGGAGTTCATCGGGAATGAAGCTGATGCGCAGCCGGCCGGTGGCGGCATGGATGTCCACCTCGGCAGCCACGCCGTAGACCTGGCCGATGGTGGCCGGGGTCAGTACCTGGGCCGGTGTGCCATGGGCAACGATGCGGCCTTGTTCCATGAGATAGAGACGGTCGCAGTAGTGGGCGGCGATGTTGAGGTCGTGCAGGGCGACGATGCTGCTGATCTGCAGGCGCCGGACCAGTGACATCAACTCCAGTTGATGGCGTATGTCCAGGTGGTTGGTCGGCTCGTCCAGCAGCATCAGCCGTGGCTGCTGGGCCAGCGCCCGGGCCACGAGCACGCGCTGCTTCTCGCCGCCGGACAGGCTGGAGAAACGCCGCTCCTCCAGCGCCAGGGCATTCACCTGGGCCAGCGCCTGCCGCATGCAGGCGAGGTCCTCGGCGCTGTCGCGCGCCCAGGGGGACTGGTGGGGGATGCGGCCCATCATCACGGCTTCGCGCACGGTGAAGTCAAAGCTCTGCGGCGCCTCCTGCGCCAGGACCGAGACCTGGGCCGCGAACTCGCGCGCCGTCATGTCCCGGATGTCGCGCTGGTTCAGCAGCACGCAGCCTGCGTCGGGCCGCAACACGCGGTAGAGCATGCGCAGCAGGGTGGATTTGCCGCTGCCGTTGGGGCCGATGAGCCCCACGCATTCGCCGCTGTGCAGGGCGAGGCTGGCCTGGTCCACGATGCGCCGGGCGTCGGCACGCCGGGCATCGGCACTCCAGCACAGGTCCTGGGCTTGCAGCTTCATGGGCCGCGCCCTCCCTGCACCGGCTGGCGCACCAGCATCCAGACGAAGAAGGGTCCGCCGATCAGCGAGGTGATCACGCCCACGGGCAGTTCCATGGGCGCAAAGGCCGTGCGCGCGACAAGATCCACCAGCACCAGCAGCAGGGCGCCGGCAAGGGCGGCCACGGGCAGCACGCGCCGGTGGTCCGTGCCCACCAGCATGCGCGCGGCGTGCGGCACGATCAGCCCCACAAAGCCGATGGCGCCGCTGACCGCCACCATGGTGCCCGTGAGCAGCGACACCGCCAGGAACAGTGCGCGCCGCAGCCGTGCCGTGTCCACGCCCAGCGTGGCGGCGGCCTCGTCACCGGCCAGCAGGGCGTTGAGCGGGCGCGTCTGCAGCCCCAGCCAGAGCATTCCCGCAGCCAGCACGGCGGCGGGAATGCCCAGTTCCTCCCACTGCGTGCCGGCCAGGCTGCCCAGCGTCCAGGTCAGCAGGGCATTGGCCAGGTCACGCTGGCCCGATGACAGGGTGATCAGGCTGGTCACGCCTGCCAGCACATAGCCGATGGCCACACCACCCAGGATCAGCCGCGTGGCATGAATGCGGCCCTGGGAGCGCGCCAGCAGGTAGACGGCGACGGTGGCCGCCAGCGCCCCGGCAAAGGCCCCGGCCGTGAGGGCGTACATGCCGGCCGAGGCCAGCGCACCGAAGGCCAGCACGGCCACGGCGCCCACCGACGCACCAGAGGACACGCCCAGCAGATAGGGATCGGCCAGCGGATTGCGCACCATGGCCTGCATGATGGTGCCCACCACGGCAAGCCCCGCGCCCACCAGGGCCGCCAGCAGCACGCGCGGCATGCGGATCAGCCAAACGATCTGCTGGTGCTGCGGCGTGATGCCCTCCAGTGGCGGCGGCTGCATGCCCAGCACCTGCAGCAGCCGGCTCCAGGCAATGCGCCAGACCGTGCTGGCCGGCATGTCCACGGGCCCCCAGGTGATGGCCAGCGTCATCACCAGCAACAGGGCCGCGAACAGCAGCAGGCACCAGAGGCGGGCGGCGCCAGGGCGCCTGGGCCAGCGAGAATCAGTTGGCCGCATGGCTGGGCGCCGGCATGCGGTCGGGGTGCAGGGCCTGCGCCAGGGCGCGGGTCCGCGCAATGTTGCGCGGGCCGGGCGTGGCCTCGGCATAGGTCATCACGAAGAACCGCTTTTCGCGGATGGCATCGACGCCGGCCAGCTCGGGCTTGGCCAGCAGGAAGTCGATCTTGCCCTGGGCATGGGGCTGGCCGTAGTCGATGATGACGATCCACTGCGGGTTGCGCTGCACCACGTCCTCCCAGTTGCCTGCAGGCCAGTTGCTGGGAATGTCGTCGAAGATGTTGCGCCCGCCCGCTTCCTCGATCATGGCCTGCGGCATGCCGTAGCGGCCCACGGTCACGGGGATGTCCTGGCCGCTGTCGTAGACGAAGACCGAAGGCCGCTGCCGCACGCCCTGCATGCGCTCGCGCAGGTCCTTCAGGTCGCGCTCCAGCCCCTGCGCCAGTTGCTCGGCATGGGCGTCGATGCGGAAGATGCGGCCCAGGTTGCGCAGGTCGGTCAGGCCGTCTTCCAGCGCCACCTGGCTGCGCGGCCCCACGCGGATGCACGATTCGGACAGCACATACGAGGCAATGCCGTGGCGCTGCAGCACCTCGGGCGTGACCTGGCCCTGGCGAAAACCGTAGCTCCAGCCTCCGAAGACGAAGTCGGCCGAGGCGCCCAGGATGGCCTCCAGGTTCATCTCGCGCTCGGCCAGCCGCGGCACGCGGGCCAGCTGGGCCTGGAAGGCCGGGTCGATCTGCTTGGCCTGCGTGATACCGCTGTAGCCCACCAGCCGGTCGCCCAGGCCCAGAAAGAGGAACATCTCGGTGATGTTCACGTCATGGGTCACGGCGCGCAGCGGTGCGCTGGCGTAGGTCACGGGGCTGCCGCAGACATTGACGGTCACGGCCGCCTGCGGTGCGGCAGCCGGTGCCGGCAGTTCACTGGTGGTGCCGGAATCGCTGCGCGAGCAGCCGGCCAGCAGCAGGGTGGCCGCCAGGGCGCCAGCGCACAGGCCGTGGAGACCGTGGAGGCTTTTGGAGCGCGCCATGGCCATCAGAACCGGATATGGGCCGCGATCTCGAAGCGGCGGCCTTGCCCGACCAGGAACTGGCTGCCGTAGCTCGATCCCACATAGACCCTGTCGGCCAGGTTGCGGCCGATCAGGCTCAGGGTGGTGCGCGGGTCCACCTGCCAGCTCAGCGCGGCGTCGGCCACGGTGTAGGCGGGCAGGTTCACGGTATTGGCGTTGTTGCCAAAGCGGTCACCCACGTAGCGCAGGCCCAGCGAGGCTTGCCAGGCGCCCACGCGGTAGTGGCCCCAGAGGTTGGCCGTGGTCTTGGCCACGTTCTGCGGACGGTTGCCTGCGCGGTTGCCGCCAGCCTCGATGAGCTTGTCGAACTGGGCGTCCACATAGGACAGATTGCCCTCCACGCGCAGGGCGGGCGTGGCCTGGAAGGTGGCGGTGACCTCGGCCCCGCGCGAGGACTGGCTGCCGCCCTGGATGGAGATGGCCGGGCGGTCGGGGTCGCGCGTGATGATGTCGTCCTTCTTGATGTCGAACACAGCCAGCGTCCATTCGCCGCGCCCGCCAGCCACTTGCTGCTTGATGCCGATCTCGGCCTGGCGGCCCTTGCTCAGCTTGTAAGCCGTGTTGGCCAGGTTCAGCGACACCAGGCTGTTGACGGGATCGTGTCCCGAGTTGATCTGCCCATAGACATGGGTGTTGCGGGCTAACTCATAGGTCAGGCCCAGGCGCCAGGAGGTGGCGGCCAGCGTCTTGTTGAAATCCGTGCCGCCCACCAGCGAGTGGCTGGCAAAGTCGTAGACATCGCGGCGCAGGCCGGCCATGGCCAGCCAGCGGTTGCTGATGCGCCAGGCATCTTCCAGGTACAGGGCATGCTGGGTCACGCCGGTTTCTGTCTTGGCGGCGGTGAGATCGGGGCTGGCCCAGCTGCCATGCACGGGATCCCAGGCCGAGACCGTGGACGAGCCGCCATAGGGCGAATTGTTGGACAGCCGCAGGTTGATGCGCGCGGCCTCCCAGCCCATGGCGATCTTGTGCGAGCCCCGGTCCACGTTCAGGCCCAGGCGGTTGCCGGTCTGCTCCAGGTCGTGCAGGATTTCCAGGTAGTCGGAGCGGCCCACGGTCCAGGTGGCGGGGTTGAGCGCGTAGGCCTCGATGTTGCGCCAGTGGCGGTCGGACTTCACGTGGTACAGCTCGTTGCGCACCGTCAGCCAGTCATTGGCCTTCCATTGCACCTTGGCGCGCAGGCGCTCGTCGGCATAGCGCAGCACGCTGTCTTCGGCGTTGTAGTTGCGGTCGCGCAGCGACTCCACCACCTTGCCGTCCAGGCCCGGCGTGCCCCAGTAGCGGCTGGGCTTTTGCACGCTGCGGTCGGCAATCAGGTCGATCTGCAGGTCGCTCGTGGGCTCCAAGCGCAGCGTGCTCATGAACTTGCCGTTGCGCGACTGGTCCAGATCGCGCTCGCCCGCGCTGCGCGCGGTGTAGCTGTCGATGCGGTAGCTGGCATAGGCGCCCAGGGCGCCGGTCACGCCCAGGCCCAGGCGCAGCGTGTCGTCCGTGCCCGCACCCACCAGCACCTCGGCCGAGCTGGTGCGGCTGGGCTGCTTGCGGATGGCGTTGACCGTGGCGCCCATGGTGCCGCTGCCATACATCAGCGAGGCCGGTCCACGCAGCACGTCGATGCGCTCGTAGCCCCAGCTGTCACCCGGATAGGCCGTGGTGCCGGCGGCCACGCCCAGCACCATGCCGTCTTCGGCCACGCCCACGGAATTGACACCCGCAAAGCCGCGGCTGCTGAAGGACAGGCCGCCGTTGCCCGGCGTGCTGCTGGAGGTCAGGCCCACGGTGCGCGTGACGGCGTCCACCAGGGCGTAGTCGCCGCGCTCCTGCATCTGCTCGGCAGAGACGCCGTCCACGCTGGCCGGCACTTCCTGGTTGGAGACGCCGGTATGGCTGGCAGAGCGCGCAGGCTGGGCCAGTTGCTGGCCGATGCGTTCGGCCTGGCCGGTGACCTGGACCTCGGGCAGGGCGGTTGATGGGGGCGTTGGCGTGGGCGTGGGCGTTTGGGTTTGAGCCTGCGCCGGCAGGCAGATGAAGGCGCAGGCCAGGGCCAGCGGGCTCAGCCGCACGGAAAGGGACTGGGCAGCGCGAGCGCTGGAAACCCTGGAAAAGGAAGAATGCATTTCGAACATCGGTCTTCGACCGTCTGATGCGAAAGCAAGGCACTGCCACCTCTCCAGCCAGCGTGGGAGGAAAGGGCGCAGGACGTTGCCATCCGCACCCCGCAGACAGTCAAGAAAACGCCTGCACAGCAGGCGCGAAACGCAGCAGGCCGGTCTCCGGGCTCACAAGCGGCGCAAGGACATGCCTTCCGCCCAGCGCCCCGTCTTCCCAATCCACCCGCGAAAAGCTGCATGTTGCAGACCACGCCATGAACCAGTGACAGCCTGTCATCGCCCCTCCGCAGGGTTGCGGAGACTGGCGGGACAGGCATGGAGCGCCTTGACTTGTTTACCGTTGCGGGGGCAGCCAAGGCCTGTGCCGGCAGCGCAAAAAGCATTTGCTGGCAGTCACCTTGTTCCCGTTTCATCCCCATGGCTGGCATGCGGACACCTGTTGCACGGATGCCTTTGCAGGCGCGGCATTATAGCCAGCGGTCTGTTTTCATAGCCTTTGGCGCCTGGGGCACGTCGTGCAAAAGCAGCTCCAGACCCAGCCACTCGCCACGGTGAACGCGGCTGATGGCATGCCGCAGATGCACGCGGTAAAAGCCCGCCGCACCGCGCACCGGGCGCGGCCCCGTGGCGATGATGGCCGCATCCCCCAGGCCCAGCGGCAGCACCATGGGGCGCGATTGCATGCGCGGGCGCTGCTCGGTCATCACGAATTCGCCGCCCTCGAAATCCTGGCCCGGCCGGGACAGCAGCAGCACCAGCTGCAGCGGAAACACCGCCGCACCTTCGCTGTATGAACGCAGAGGGGCATGGCCCGCTTGCGGCACGCGCAGCAGATGTGGCTGTGGCTGCGTTTGGCCTGCTTGTCGGCCCGGACGCATGAAATCCTCGAAGCAGCCTGGCAACTCAGGCTGCAAGCCCATGTGTTCGCGCCAGCGGTTGGCCAGGGCCAGCAGATGCCCGTACAGCACCGGGCGCCATGCCTGCACGCAGGGCGGCAGGCCAGACGCGGCTGCCGCCTCGCGGGCCACGGCGCGGCTTTCATCCGCAGTCAGCAGCTGCGGCAGCAGGGCATGGCCTTCGGCATCGAGCTCAGCGGCAATCCGCGCCCAATCCAGGCGGGCGAAGCGATCCTGGCTGTTGAGCCTGTCCATTTCAGACCGTCCAACCATTCAGCCCGCCTTGCGAAAAGTGAGATTGATGCGCCGCCCGCCCAGCAGCGGGTGGGGCTGGTCCTTGAGCGGCAACACGCCGTGGTGGCGCAGCCGATCCACGCCGCCCCAGACCACCACGTCGCCATGCTGCAGCGGCACCCTGGCCGTGCTGTCCGCGCGCGCCAGTCCTCCAAACAGAAACGTGGCCGGCATGCCCAGGGACACCGAGACAATGGGCGCGCCCAGGTCGCGTTCGTCGCGGTCCTGGTGCAGGGAAAGCCGGGTGCCGGGCAGGTACTGGTTGATGAGGCAGGCATCGGGCACAAAGCCTTCGAACCCCGCCGCAGCGGCCGCCTCGCCCGCCAGCCGGACAAACACGACCGGCATGGCGGGCCAGGGCTGGCCGCTGAGTGGGTCGATGGCGCTGTAGCGGTAGCCGCGCCTGTCGCTGGTCCAGCCCAGCGCGCCGCAGTTGGTCATGGCCACCGACAT
This sequence comes from Delftia sp. RIT313, assembly GCF_000632165.1. Taxonomy (NCBI): domain Bacteria; kingdom Pseudomonadati; phylum Pseudomonadota; class Betaproteobacteria; order Burkholderiales; family Comamonadaceae; genus Delftia; species Delftia sp. RIT313. The sequence goes on from NZ_JFYT01000047.1 coordinate 24,958, forward strand.
GGTGAAGCCGCCCGGCGTGACCAGATGGCGCAGCGGCGCCTGCGCCGCAATGCCTTCGACCGCATCCAGCAACTGCGCGGCATGGGGCAGGGCATGGCCGCGCAGCACCACGGATTGCGGACCTATGGATTCGGCCCCGTTGGGCTGTTCATCGGCGAAAAGATCCAGCGTGCTCATACCGGCCATCCATCAAAGTGCGTCATGAAAGATCAGCCCCACGGTATGGCGATGGCCGCTGTGGATGCGGCTGACCCCATGGCGCATTGCCACGCGGCGGTAGCCGGTGCGCCGCCCGGGCACGGGCCGGTGGCGCACGGCCAGGACCAGCGCATCGCCCTGGTCCAGTGCCATCACATCGGCCCGCTGCCGGTCGCCATCGGCCTGGGTGATGACGAACTCGCCACCCGTGAAGTCCCGCCCGGGCCGCGACAGCAGCAGCACCACCTGCAGCGGAAACACATGCTCTCCATAGACGTCCTGGTGCAGGCAGTTGTAGTCGCCCGCACCGTATTGAAGGATGAGCGGCGTGGGCCGCAACTGGCCCTGCGCGTGGCAGCGCGCCAGGAAGTCCTGCAGCCGGTCCGGATAGCGCACCTCCAGCCCCATGCGCTGGTTCCAGAGATTGGCCACCGGCGCCAGGCGCAGATACAGCTGCTCGCGCAGGCGTTGCAGCAGCGGTGGCAAGGGGTAGTCGAAATATTGGTACTCGCCGCGCCCGAAACCGTGGCGTGCCATGACGATGCGGGAGCGAAAGCCGTCCTCCCTTGCGTAAAGAGCGGCCAGGTCGCGGCACTGCTGCGCATCCAGCAGGCCGGGCAGGCGCGCACAGCCTTGCTCATCGAGCTGGTGCTCCATCTGCGTCCAGTGGCAGGGCGGGGCGGATTCGCAAGCTTCGTTGTCGAAAAGACCGAGGTTGAGCATGGCGGGCGGGGTTGGCGGTATGGGCGCGGTTGGCAATATGGGCGCTGTGGGCAATTGCCGCAGTCTAGGGCGCCGCCGCAGCGCCTGCATCCCGCTTCTTGCAGTGGACAGAATGTCAACCGGTGGAAGCACCTGCCAGCCGCGTGCTGGACAGGCCTGGGAGGGCCGGCTGGCGGCTGCAATTGAACAATCGAGGCATTCCTGCAAACGCCTCAGGCCCGCCATGTCCAGCAACGTCCATCACCTCTATCTTTTCTTCGATACGCCCCTGCAGCTGCGCCGCGTGCAACTGATCTGCCAGTACCTGGCCCGGCAGTCCTGGGAGCAGGCCGAGCGCTGGATCCATGAGCTGGACCCCGCCCTGGACCGGTCCGCGCTGTGGGATGACGACTGGGCCAATGCCAGCGCCCTGGGCCACCCCCAGCACCTGGAACTGGGCTTCGACACCCGCACCACGGCCGGCATGCCCTGGCGATTGCTGGAGACGCTGTTCCAGCACGGCCTGCAGGCGGCGGTGCTGCATGTCTTCTACGACCAGGTGGGCGAGAGCGAGCGCTACCACTTCGATGCCGGCCAATGGGTCAGCCACCACGCCTGGCTGTCCCGATACCCGGAGCGCCAGGTGCTGGTCGATACGGATGGCGAGGTCTATCCGCAGCCCGGCCAGGAAGAGGGCGCCGACGGCACCGCTCTCACCAATCCGGCCCAGCCCATGACCATCACCCGGCTGCGCGAGCGGGACCAGGAGCGTGACCGCCAGGCCCAGGAATCCGTGCAGGCCCTGCTGGACACCATGGCCAGCCTGCGCAAGAGCGGCGTATCGCCCGTGCAGGGCATCGTGGGGCTGTTCATGCTGCGGGCCGGCTTTCGCGGGCTGTGCGAGGCCGTGGCCTTCACCGTGATTGCGGCCCTGGCCTTCAGAGGCAAGGGACTGTGGCTCTGGCCGGCTTTGGGATTGGTGCTGGCGGTGGTGCTGCCTCTGTACCGCATGGCCGGCGCGCGACGGGAGTTTGCGGGGCAGGGTGGCGGCGATGCCGCATCCTGAGACAATCCGCGCTCGGCAAAATGAAACAAATTGCACAAGACCAGCTGAATCCCAGGAGAGGGTGAACAGGATGAGGATACGGACCATGGCCCCGGCAGGGTGGATCTGCGCCAGCAGGCGCTGTTTTCCTGAGCGGAGCCGTCGCTGATGCAGCCCACCGCCATTGAACAGGGTGCTGCCGTGGCACCAGGCGTTCACGAGGATTTCGGCCATTTGCTGGGGCTGTACATGCGCCGCATCCGCGCCAGCGCCTCGGGCGTGGCCACCGAGATCGGGCTGAGCCGGGAAGCCGTCAACAACTGGAGGAATGGGGTTTCCCTGCCCAATCCGCGCTCGCGCGACCGGCTGGCCGCCTGCGCCCAGTACCTGCGCCTGACGGAGGCGGAGACCAATCGCCTGTTCTCCGCCGCTGGCTTTGCCACGGAGTTTCCGCTGCAGGCCGCCGCCGCTGGCGCCCAGCCTTTTGCAGGCTTCATGGACCGGCTTTTCGCCCAGCTGGCCCAGGCCCGGCCCTATGCCATCACCATGCTGCTGTCGCCCGCGCACTGGGGGCAGCCCCCGTTTCGCCAGGAACTGCTGCTGCGCGCCCGCGCCCAGTATGGCGCCGAGGCGGTGTTGCACATCCAGCCGCCCTACAGCGTGAGCACGGCTGCGGCCGACTATTTTGCGGCCCTGGGCCGGCAATGCGGGCTGGGCGAAGTGGGCTCGGACTACGAATTCGAGGCCCTGCTGGAAAAGCGCCTGCTGGCCGGCGGCCGGCTGTTCTGCCTGGTCAGCCGCTTCGAGCAGGGCACGGCGCAGCTGCGCGAGACACTGGCCGGCATTCTGCGCAGCCTCAGCGAAATGCACAGCGGCCGCCTGCACTTGCTGCTGTGCGGCAGCGAGGCCCTGGCCGACCTCAAGTACCGCAGCGGTGACCTGTCGCTGCTCAACATCGGCCAGGTGGCCCACTGGCCCGATCCCACGCTGGAAGACCTGGCCCTGATGGCGCGCCAGCGCTGGCCCGGCACGGCCTGGCCGGCCGAGGTCATCGAGGCATTGCAGGCGCTGACGGGCGGGCATCCCGCGCTTTTCGAGGAAGCGCTGCAATGGCTGGTGGAGCAGGGCGTGGGCGTCGCTTCCGTGCACTCGCCCCTGCTGCGCGCCCATCTGGTGGCCAGTGCGCGCCTGTGGCAGACCTTGCTGCCCCTGGCGCAGGAACCTGCCACGCGCGAGCAACTGCGCGGGCTGGTGGATGCGGCATCGCTGGGCCGTGCACGCCCCTATCTGCAGGATGCCGTGCTGCGGCGCCTGTTCTGGGGCAATCTGCTGCAGGTGCGCGGAGCAGGTGAGGGCGCCCATCTGCACTGGCGCTGCGACATTGCCCGCGAAGCCGCCGTGGCGGTGCTGCAGGCATGAGCGGCCTGGGCCGGCTTGTGCAACTGCCCAGATCCTGGTGGCGCGCCGCGCTGCTCGCCTTGGTCACGCTGTTCATCGGCACGGCCATCCTGCTGCCCCGCTACAACCCCGTCACCCGCAGCAGCCTGCAGGGCGCGGAAAGCTCGGGCCGGGTCTGGAACGAAATCATCCTGTGGCGCCTGGCCCTGATGGACTATGTGCGCCAGCATGAAAGCTGGCCGCAGGACCTGGCCAGCGTGGCGCCGGACATTGCCGAACCGCGCGTGCGCATGAGCTCGCCCAGGCCCTTCGTGCTGCAGGCGGACGTGGTGCGCGACAGCCAGATGGGCGTGCTCGCCGGAACCCAGGTCCTGCTGCAACTGGACAGGCAACGCTGGGACTGGAGCTGCCAGGGCGGCCTGCCTCCGACTCCGCCGCGCTACCTGCCGCTGAACTGCAGCCCCTCGCCGGGCCAGCCCGAGCATGAACCCTTTGGATGGCTGCGCAGCGTTATCTGGACCAGCGCACTGGTCTTTGGCTGCCTGGCCCTGCTGTGGATGGTGCGCCATCCGCTGATAGGCCCGGCACAGCTCAAGCCCGAGCGCCTGCGCCGCAAGCCCTACCAGCATCTGCCCCAGCTGGACCGGCTGCTGCGGCTCACCGGCCGCCGTTCCGCCGTCCTGCGCGCTGCAGGCATACGCCCGCCGGACTGGCAGCGCGCCCTGCGCCTTGCCGGCGCAAGCCCAGGCGCCCGCGTGCGGGCCCTGGCCGAACGCCTGTCCGCCGTCTGCAAACCGGCGCAAGGCGAGTGGCCCGTGCCCGGCGACATGTTCGAGTGGACGCTGCCACCCGAGCTGCCCATCGCCCTGGGCCGCTGCCTGGTCTATGCGCCCCCGGCGGAGCTGGAAGAGGGCGAACTCGTGCGCCAGCTGCGCCTGCTGCAAACCGGCGGCGATGTGGTGCTCATCGTGAGCCCGCACCATCCACAGTCGCCCATGCCGCTGCTGCAGCGCCATGCCCAGGACCGCGCCAACCTGCACGTGCTGCTGGACAGCCCGGGACAGACCGAATGGCTGCTGGGCGGCGCTCCAGACCAGGTGCTGCTGCGGCTGCTGGCCACGCAGTTGCAGGTCACACGCATATCGCCCTACCAGACGCGCGGCGGCGTGACGCGCGAGGACGTTTTCTTTGGCCGCGAGCGCCTGCTGGCCCGCGTGCTCAACCGCGAACCGGCCAACTACCTGGTCGTGGGAGGACGCCAGCTCGGCAAAAGCAGCCTGCTCAAGGCCGTGCAGCGGCGGCTGCAGGAGCATCCGGCCATCGCCTGCCACTACATCTCGCTGCGCGACCACCGCCTCACGCCGCGCCTGGCCACGCAGTTCGGCCTTCCCGTGGAAACACCGCTGGAGGCCATCATCGAACACCTGCAAAAGCAGTCGCAGGGCAGGCGGCTGTACCTGCTGATCGACGAGGCCGACCTGTTCTTCCGCGACGAAGCCCGCAATGGCTACCCCCAGCTCAGCGCCTTGCGCGCGCTGAGCGAGGAGGGCCGTTGCTGGTTCATGCTGGCGGGATTCTGGGATCTGTACGCGGCAGCGCTGCTCGACTACCAGTCGCCGCTGCGCAACTTCGGCGAAATCCTGGCCATTGGGGGATTGGAGCCAGCGGCATGCCACGCCCTGGCCACCGAACCGCTGCGCAGGCTGCGCCTGGGCTTTGCCAACGACGCTCTGGCCGAGCGGCTGATAGAGGCCAGCGGCAGGCGCGCCAACCTGGTCGCCATCCTCTGCCAGGAATGCCTGGAAGCCCTGGGACCCGACGAACGCGTCATCGAAGAACGCCACCTGCGCCAGGCCATGGCATCCCAGCCCGTGCAGGACGCGCTGGTGGGATGGGGCCGCTTGAGCACCGACGAACAGGCCTGCCGCCTGGACCGCATCGCCGTCTATCACACGGCCCAGCAAGGACAGACCAGCCTGACCGCACTCGACGCCCTGGTCCAGTCCCACGGCGCCACCGGCCAGGCCCAGGCCTTGCGCCGGTCCCTGGCGCGCCTGCAACTGGCCTACGTCCTGCGCCGCGATGAAACGCACGGCGTGCACGATGCATGCTACGTCTTCACCATCCCGCTGCTGCAGCGCCAGTTCGAGCCACAGGAAACCGCGCTTTTGCTGAAGCAGGAGCTTGAAGGCCTGGAAACCGTCTTGAACAGCTGAAAACGAAGCAGGCAAGGCACTGGAGGAGTGCCTTGCCTTGGTTTTCAGGCCGTCATTTGCGTTTGTGATTTAACATAATATACATCGTATCGAATTAAACAGAAGCTGCGGCTGCGGCGTCACGACCCCGACACCCGCGCCCAGCTTGCCTTGCGCTTCAAGGCCATGTACCAGAGCCTCGGCCTGGATCTGCCCGGCTGCGCGCAGCTTCTTCACGTCTCCGAGCGCACTTTGCATAACTGGGCCTGCGGCAAGCACGACATCCCGTACGCCACGTACCGGCTGCTGCGGCTGCTCAACCGCATGGAACTGCCTGGCCAGACCTGGCAAGGCTGGAGCTTTCATGGCCACAAGCTGATCTCGCCTGAGGGACACGTTTTTGTGGGCACCGACAGCGCTTGGTGGGGATTGCTCGTGCGTCGAGCTGCCATGTTCGGCAAACACCGTCGGGTCGAAGGTGCTGCGCGCATGGACACCACGACAAAGGCGGAGCCTGGCGTGGTGGCCGTGGGCGAAGCGCCTCGCCCCTCGGCCGTGGCCGGGGGGCGGCGCGAAGCGCCGGCCCTAGATTTATCCCTAAGACACTTTGGAACACATCCATGAATCGCCAGCAACGTCGGGGAAGCAAGACCCATCCCAGAGCTTCAACGCAGGCTCAGTTCCGCTCCTACACATCGCACTCTGCTCAGCTCGAACAGGTCGAGGGGCGAAAGCATGCTGCGGTCATGGAGGGCGTGGCAGAGATTGAGTCAGGCTCCAAGCGAGCTCGCAACAGCAAGGGACGGTTTGTGACGCCACCGCCTCCGCCACCACCGATGCCAACCGTGGTGATTGAGACAAGGCAGCAGCGTAGGCATGCGGCCAAGCTGGCCGCGAAAAGGCTTGCGCAGGGGGTCGATGAGGATGGGGCATGAGCCCCCTACTCCATGCATCTGCGGCCACTGTGGCCGTTCTGATGGCTCTGTGGGGCAATCCTGCCTCGACAGAGCCTGCCCGCCCCGTTGGGGCATTCAAGGCGGGGATGCCGGGTGCTGAGAACACCCGGAACCCCTAACCAAAACCAGTCGTCAGGAGGACTGAACAATGGCTACCGAAAATTCTAACGTCGACGCCTCTACGGCACATTCTCAGATTGAAAAGGCTGCGTTTGCCTCCCTGTCAGAGGGCGATCTTGAGTTCACCGGAGCTGCATGCTGGTGGGTGGCGCGCCTGGCCAAGCTCCGCCTGGATCAAGGCAAGGATCTGTCCTCGATCGCCAGCTTCGTTGCTTGGCTGGACACCATTGAGACTGGATGCCGGTCGGAGTTGCGCAGCCGGGGGCTCATGCCTGGGGCTGAGGGCTACCAGTGAGCTTGGGGGTATCGGGGGCGTAGCCCCTGATGTAGCTCCCGACAGGGAGCGAAGCCCAGCGGCCTACCCTCGCCCGCTGGGCTATTACGCGTGGCGCGCCGTTGGATCACGGCCAATGGCATTACGCGCCCTGGAAAGCAACATTCTTGGATGAAAGATTATGTGGATAAGCTAATTGATCTGCATTCATCCACTAATGAAGATTATTATCTTGAGGCGAGGGATTAATGCCTTATACATCGTATCAATCAAATGGCGGCCAGAAAAGTGAGCTTTAAAGAGACTCACATCGGTAGCATTCACCAACTATGCGGACGTTATGTTCAGAAGTTTCTTCGTTGACTCCAGCGCTACGCTTTCAGAACACCTGATGAGGATTGCGCAAACCACTCCAGACCAGGCTCCACCAGAACCACGCACGACAGACGGCCTTTGACATCGCCGCACGAGCAAAGCTCGACAAAATGCACGGCTGCCCCCGTTTCGTTGAGCTCGTGCGCAGGCCTTTCCTGGCCCTCGAGCTACGCTCATATGGCGATTCGTTGCCGCGGAAACAGGCGTGCGTGTCATGGCCGCTTCAATGGGTATTGCGGCAGTTTCGGATGAAAGGATCTGGGCGGTAGGCGGTGCTGGGCGCCTTGGGAGCAGCTGCGGCTGCAGGCGCGCGATCACTGGCTGGTACTGCCGCAGCTTCGGGCGCATGGCCTGCCACATCCTCCTTGCCACCAGAACCTGCCGCAGGAATCTGCAGCTGCACGGCCTGCGGTGAGGCCCCGCCCTCCCCGGCCTCATCCTTGCGTTTTTGCCGCAGGACCAATCTGCCTTGCATGGGTGCCGGATACTTGTTCTCGTGCGAAAACACCTTGGCCAACGGAAATCGCAATCAGCGCATGATGAGCCCGCCATCCACCGAGATGGATTGGCCGGTCACATAGCTGGAAGCCGAACTGCACAGCCACAGCACGGCGTCGGCAATCTCTTCGGCGCGTCCGTGCCGCTGCATGGGGATACCGGGGAGCATGGCATCGAGTGCTTCCTTCTGGCCGGTGGCCACCATTTGTTCGGCCATCGGGGTCCAGATCAAGCCTGGGCACACGGCATTGACGCGGATGTTGCGCGTGGCGTATTCCAACGCCGCGCTCTTGGTCAGCCCGAGCACGCCGTGCTTTGCCGCATGGTAGGTGCCACGCTCGGCACCGCCCACGAGCCCGCCCAGCGACGAGCAATTGACGATGGCGCCGTTTCCTTGCTGGCGCATGTGCTGCAGTTCGTACTTCATGCACGCCCAGATGCCGCGCAGATTGACCGAGTTCACACGGTCGAAGTCCTCGACCGTGGCGTCGGCGGTCTCCGCGAGCGCGTTCTGGATGCCGGCGTTGTTGAAGGCCACGTCCAGGCGGCCGAAGGCAGAGACGGTTTCCTTGACCATCGCCTCGACCTCGCCCAGATCGGCCACGTCGCAGCGGATGCCCATGGCCTTGTACCCGGCCGCCACCAGCTCGTCGGCAGCGGCACGTGCGCCGTCGCCGTTAACATCCGCCAGCGCAACGGACGCACCGGCCTGCGCGAAGGCCTTGGCGGTCGCCAAACCGATACCCGACGCTGCGCCGGTGACAAGTGCCACTTGGTTTTCGAAGGAGATTTTCATGATGTCAGTTCCTCTGTTGGAGATGTGTTCTGGATAAAGATGGGGCGACGAAATGGGTCCGGTACCTGGGTGCGATGCGTTTGCGGCTGCTCCCGGGAGCCTCGTCCCTGGGCCTACGTGCTTGGAGATTTCCCGGGCTGCGCAAGCGGCACACGCATGCGATAGACCTTCGCGGCCGTGCCGAGAAACAGCGCAGCCTTCTCATCGGCCGAAGCCGAGCGGCGCGCGTGTCCGCCAGGTAGTCATCGATCATGTAGCGCAGCCCGGGCCGGTCGACCAGGTGGTGGTGCGCGTCGATGATGGGGATATCGGGCTCCAGGATGGGTTCGTCGCGCCCCACCTGCATCTGGCGATAGTCGCCGGACGACAGCGTTTGAGCGCGTGCCACGGAGAAGGCCACGGGGCTGGCAAGCGCGAGTGCCAGCAGGTTCCGGCGCTTCATGTCATCGCCTCAGCGACAGTCGCAACAATCGGTCCTTCGAGGGACCCTCCCCTCTCGGCGACCGGTTCGTCGTGAACACGTAGAGGTCGCGCCCGACCGGCAGCACGCGGGCCTCGCGCCACACGGTGCCGGTCGCGTCCTGCACCAGGGCCGCCGGGGCGGCACACACCGACAGCGCCTGGATGCACAGGGCGATGAGCAATGGCCTCATGTCAGTGATTCCCCATCGAACATTCAGCAATCAGCCTTGGACCTGCTTTTGCTGCGCCGCCGGATACCGATCACCCACGATCTGAATCTTGGAGACGGCGGCCTCCAGCTCCTGCACTTCGGCCGGAGTCAGCATTACCTCGGCGGTGTGCAGGTTCTCGTCCAGATGGGCCAGCTTGGTGGTGCCGGGGATCGGCACGATCCACGGGGCCTTGGCCATCATCCAGGCCAGTGCCACCTGCGCGGAGGTAAGCCCCCGGGTTCTGCCGAACGTGTTGAGCACTTCCACCACTGCCAGATTCGCCCGGATGGCTTGCGGCGTGAAACGTGGCAGCGTGTTGCGGTTGTCATTGCCGGAATCAAAGGGCGTGTACTCGGTGATGCTGCCGCCAAGGAATCCTCGGTTGAGCGGGCTGTAAGGCACGAAGCCGATCCCCAATTCCTGGAGCACCGGAAACACCTCTTTTTCCTGGCCGCGCCACATCAGGTGGTATTCGCTCTGCACAGCGGTCACCGGCTGCGCGGCATGGGCGCGGCGGATCGTCTGCGCATTGACCTCGCAAAGCCCAAAGCGCCTGACCTTGCCTTCCCGGATCAAATCCTTGACGGTGCCCGCGACGTCCTCGATCGGCACAGCGGGGTCGAGTCGGTGCTGATAGAACAGCTCGATGGTCTCGACCCGCAGGCGCTTGAGCGATTCCTCTGCGACACGCCGGATGTTCTTGGGCGTACTGTCCAACTCGCCCTCGAAGTACTTGCCGTCAACGATGCGGTGGCCGAACTTGGTGGTCACGTTCACCTTGCCCCGGAACGGGTACAGCCCTTCACCGGCAAGCTCTTCGTTGATGAGCTGACCATAGACTTGGGCGGTGTCGAACAGCGTGACACCGCGCTCGGCCGCCTGATGCAGCAACTCGATCATGGCCTTGCGATCAGGGTGGTAGCCGCGGTTGTAGTTCATGCCCATGACACCGAAGCCCAAGGCGGAGACCTCCATGCGGAAGTCGCCTGAACCAAGGGTTCGCTGCTTGGTGATGTGGGGTAGTTCCATGGCATTGCTCCCCGATGAAGTCGTTGTGGCTTGCTGTGCGACGGCCGTTCCCATCATGAGAGGCGTGGCATATACGGCTGCGCCGACCGTTGCGCTTGCCTTCAGCAGGTCGCGCCGGCTGGAGGAAATTTTCTCGTTCATCGGATCTGCTCCTTCACTATTGAGAGGACAAAAAGCGCCGTATAGCGACGCGACGATCCAGCCTGCACCAAGCGTTCCCAATTCGGCCGATCGTGACGTTCAGAGCCATGCTGACGCTCATCCGAATCATTCAATCGGGCAACCCATGCGAGAGGCCCATGACGGCTGGGGCGGATGCTTGTGCGGAGCCTCAGTGCTCGCTTGCAGGGCTTGGCTTTTTGGGCAGGATGCCTGCTCTTCTTGGCTGATACTGAACTTTAGGTCTCGTGCCCGACATTGAATAGACGGCAGAATCCGCATACCCCCATAAGCTGAACTCATGAATGGAGGCATCAAACACAGTCGGTTTTCGAGCGAAGTCAGACGACGCCTGTAAAATGCAGCCCGTCCTATAAAGGAAGTTCATCAATGTCGCGCGACAACTTCAGCGACCTGCTGGCCTTCATCGCCGTAGCGCGCGCTCGCAGCTTCACTCGCGCGGCAGCCCAGCTTCGGGTCACACAGCCCGCCCTGAGCTACACCATCCGGACGTTGGAGGAGAAGCTGGGCGTTCGCCTTCTCACGCGCAGCACGCGGGGCGTGTCTCCTACCGAGGCGGGCCAGCGGCTGCTGGATCGCCTCGCACCGGAGTTCGACGAAATCGAGGCCGAAATCCAGTCGCTCGGCGAGCTTCGGGACGAGCCCATGGGAACGATCCGCATCACTGCCATCGACTACGCCATCCGAAGCACGCTATGGCCCAAGCTGGCGAAGTTCCTGCCGAAGTACCCCAAGATCAAGGTCGAGCTGGTCAACGAGTACGAGAGCGTCGATATCGTTGCGCGCGGCTACGACGCCGGCGTGAGGTTCGGCCAGGAACTGGCCCAGGACATGATTTCAGTGCGGATCGGCCCGGACGTCCGCAACATGGTGGTGGGATCGAAGTCCTATTTCGCAGGGTGCCGGCCACCCAAGACACCGCGCGACCTCACCGGTCACGTTTGCATCAACCTGCGCACGTCCACGTACGGAGGCCTCTACGAATGGGAGTTCGCCAAGGGCAAGCGCACCGTTAATGCACGGGTGGACGGAGCGGTCACCTTCAATAACGCCTATGACATTTTCGAGGCGGTCAAGGCTGGCTTCGGACTGGCTTACCTGCCGGAAGACATGGTTCGTCCCTTGGTGTCAAAGGGGCAACTTGTCTCGGTACTGGAGGACTGGTGCCCGGTGTGGCCCGGGTTCCATCTCTACTATCCGAACCGGCGCCAGCCTTCACGCGCAATGACCTTGCTGGTCGACGCCTTGCGCTACAGGCCATAGCTGCGGAGTACTTGTATGTCTGGGGAGAACTTTCGCGACATCCTGGCCTTTCTCGCGGTTGCGCGCGAGCGCAGCTTCACCCGCGCGGCGGCCCAGTTGGGCGTATCGCAATCTGCACTCAGCCATACCATTCGCGCGTTGGAAGCGCGGCTCGGGCTGCGTTTGCTGACCCGCACGACCCGCAGCGTATCGCCGACGGAGGCAGGCGAACGGCTGATCCAGCGAGTGGCCCCCCGATACGAGGCGATCGCCGACGAACTGGCCGCATTCGAGGAGCTTCGCGACAAGCCCGCGGGAACCGTACGCATCACCGCGTCTGATTTCGCGGCGAACACCATCCTCTGGCCCAAGCTCTCCAAGCTCCAACCGAAGTATCCCGACGTCAAGATCGAGATCGCGACCGAGCCGGGACTGACCGACATCGTGGCGGAGCGCTTCGACGCCGGTGTTCGTTTCGGCGATCAGATCACCAACGACATGACGGCGGTTCGGATTTCGAAAGATATTCGCATGGTGATCGTGGGGGCGCCGTCCTATCTGGAAGGACGACCCTTACCCAAGGCCCCATCGGACCTGACCGAACATGAGTGCATCAGAATGCGCTTCTCCATGCGTGGCGGGGTGTATGCCTGGGAACTCAGGAAGGGCCAACGACACCTGCAGGTACGGGTCGAGGGTTCGTGGACATTCAATGGCATCTACCCGGTTATCGACGCCGCGCTGGCGGGATTCGGCCTAGCGTACATGCCAGAAGAACTGGCACGCCCACATATCAAGAGCGGCCGACTTCAAACCGTGCTCAAGGACTGGTGCCCGACCTTTCCTGGGCTCCACATCTTCTTCGTCAGCCGGCGCCAATCGTCGCCCGCACTGTCGCTGATCGTCGAGGCATTGCGCTACCGCCGCTAGGCTGCTCCGATTGCGGGCGGAGCGATGGGATTCATGAGTGCCATTTATAGCCGCATGTAGTTTCTGGCGCCTACTCGCGCGAAGTTGTTCCAACTAAATTCGATAGGAACGCTCATTCGATTGAATGAGCGCTCGCAACGTCCTTTCGTCAATCCCGCGCCTCCAGACGCCCCTGTCAGGTGTTACTGGCAAGCGACTCGCCCAAGGGGCTCAGCGGCGTGTCACCTGCAAGGATCGATGCGCCGGCCCATGCGGTCGGCCCAGCGAGAGGGGACGGCGATAGGCCTGTCTCTACAAGGAAAGTTCCTTTATGCGAATCCCATTCTTCAAAGTTTTCTTGACCGCCGTCGCGCTACAGGCCGCGACCGCTGCTGTTGCCGCCCCCCAGGCCGAGAGCGCCTCATCGGCGCCCGCCCAGCAGGAGAGCGTGCTTGCGGGAAGCCAAGCCTCGATCTCCGGTCCTGCCGAGACCTTCACCGGCCGGGCGCGGATTGACCCGCTGTGGCCGGCCAACAAGAACATCAACGCCAGCGGCGCGATGGTCACCTTTGAGCCCGGTGCCCGCTCGGCCTGGCACACCCACCCCTACGGACAGCGCCTGGTGGTGAGTTCGGGTGTCGGGCTCGTCCAGGAATGGGGCAAGCCCCTTCAGATGGTTCGCCCCGGCGATGCGATCTGGTGCCCGCCAGGCGTCAAACACTGGCACGGCGCTGCGCCGAAGACCGCCGTGACTTACCTGACGGTCACGGGCACCGTGGATGGCAAGAATGTGGACTGGATGGAGAAAGTCACGGATGACCAATACGAGGGCAAGCATGCGCGATGAAAGGCGCCCTATGGCCAGGGCAATGGCCATCATCGTCGTGGGCATGGCGACAGTGCTTTGCCAAGCCGCCCCGAACACGCAGGAGTCCAGAGATATGGTCAGTGCATCCACTGCATCCGCAACCCTGTCGGCCCGGCAGCAGGCCATTGCTCCCATCGGAGCCTTCGCTGCGGCAGGTGACATCGCCAAACTGAATACGGCTCTGAATCAAGGGCTGGACGCAGGCCTGACGGTCAGTGACACCAAGGAAATCCTTGTGCAGCTTTACGCATACGCGGGCTTCCCGCGCAGCCTCAATGCGCTGGGCGAACTGATGAAGGTACTGGAAGCGCGCAAGCAGCGCGGCATCCAGGACGCCCCCGGTCATCCGCCCAGCCGCGCCATTCCGAAGGGTGACGCGCTGCTGGCCGCGGGCACGGCCAACCAGACCAAGCTGGCGGGCGCCCCGGTCAAGGGACCGCTGTTCGACTTCGCTCCCGCCATCGATGACTACCTCAAGACGCATCTCTTCGGGGACATCTTCGAGCGCGACAACCTAGACTGGCAAAGCCGCGAGCTGGCCACTGTGAGCATGCTGTCTGCACTGCCTGGCGCCGAGTCTCAACTGCAGTCCCACATGGGCATCAGCTTGAACACGGGCCTCACGGCTGATCAGTTGCGCCAACTCAGCCAGGTGCTGGCCGATCGCGTCGACGCCGACACGGCACGGCGCGCGCAAGAAGCGCTGAATCGGCAACTTGCCAGCAGATCAGGAGGCAAATGATGAAAGCGACGTTGCTCTATGGGCCGCACGACATTCGTTTCGAGGATCGTCCCGACCCGCAAATCACTCGCCCGCCGATGGGCTCGGAGTCTATGCCCGCATGAATCTGCGCTTGTGATGGAGTCTGGCGCCGGCATTTCTCGAAAATATTTTTGCATGGGGTGCATCCAAACGATGCGATGGCGGGTAGTACCAGCAGCAGCCCAAAAAATGCGCTGCTTCAGTCCCCTTCACAAAACCGTTTGGAGAATTGCAATGTTGACCTCTCGTTCCGCATCCCGCACCGCCGCCGTTTCTTTCGCTGTAGCCACAGCGGCCCTGCTCACTGCCTGTGGCTCGATGCACAAGCCGGCCAGCACTTTCTCCCAGGCATCGCTGCCCGCCCCCATCCAGGTTCCTGCAGGGAACAAGGTCGCGTGGGAAACCGTAGGCAGCGGTGACATCACCTACGAATGCCGCGACAAGGCCAACGCGCCTGGCCAGACGGAATGGGTCTTTGTGGGACCCGATGCTGTGCTGAAGGACCGCATGGGCAAACAAGTGGGCCGCTACTACGGCCCCCCCGCAACCTGGGAGGCCAACGACGGCTCCAAACTCACCGCCACCCAGCTGGCTGTGGCGCCGTCCGGCGCAGGCAATCTGCCTTACCAGCTGGTGAAGGCAAACCCGGCCATGGGCAGCGGCGCGCTGGAGGGTGTGAGCTACATCCAGCGCGTGGCGCTCCAGGGCGGAGTGGCGCCGGCTGACAAGCCCTGCATGGCTGCCAACAAGGGCCAGAAGACCACCGTGAAGTACCAGGCCGACTACATCTTCTGGAAGCCCATGTAAGAGCCGGCAGCGGCGCGGATACACTGGACGAAGGATTTCCCGCAACGCCCCCTTCGCTCCATTTCGTGCCGCCCGCTGCCTCCCAGAACAACGAAGCTTTCGACCATGACGCAGCATTGCATGCATGTGCACGCGGCGAACGAGATGCTTTGCAGCGGATTTATGAAGCCGAGGCGCGCTTTCTCCTCGGCGTGGCACTGCGCATCGTCCGCGATCGCGCCGCTGCGGAAGACGTGCTTCACGATGCGTTTGTCTCCATCTGGAACCGCTCATCCACCTTCGACGGCAATCGCGGAAGTGGTCGAGGGTGGATCTACAGCGTGGTGCGGCACGCCGCCCTCAACCGTGTACGGGATGGCGCACGCGAAACCGTGCTGGATGAAACGGCCCATGAAGCGCATGACGCCCAGGCCGCACTTTCGGCATGGAAGGAAGGCGGCAGTGAATGGGAGCGGCAGGCGACGCTGGGTCGTCTTGGCGACTGCCTCGACCGGCTGGACCCTGAACGCCGCGCCTGCCTGTTGCACGCCTACGTGGACGGCTGCAGCCACAGCGAAATTGCGGCGCGTGTGCAGGCGCCGCTTGGTACGGTCAAGGCCTGGGTTCAACGCGGACTGCGTGCCCTGAGAGAGTGCATGCAATGAGCGGCGACACCCACCCCAATCCCTCAGAGTCGACGGATGGCGGCTCCCCGGACGATCTCCAGATGCAGGCCGGCGAGTACGTATTGGGCACCCTCAATGCAGCCCAGCGCCGCTCCATCGAATCCCGTCTGCCCTACGAGCCTGCGTTGCGCACGGCCGTGCAGGCATGGGAGCAACGGCTCCTGCCGCTGGTTCAGCTGGCTCCCCCCATCGAGCCCTCCGCAACGCTGTGGCAGCGCATCGCGGCCAGCGTCAAGCCGGCCAGGCCAGCGGTCCGCGCACAGCGTGGTGCCTGGTGGCACTGGGATAGCCTCGCCCTTTGGCGCGGCTTGGCGGGTGGCGGCTTTGCAGCTGCAGCACTGCTCGCGGCTGTGCTGGTGGTGCGAGAGGCACCACCGCCGGCTGCCCCGCGCTATTTCGTCGTGCTGGCAGCGCCGCAGAATCAGGCCCCCGGGTGGGTGGTCCAGGCCCAGTCTGAAGGCCGTCTGCGCCTTGTGCCACTGGGCAAGGATGCCATTCCGGCAGAAAAATCCCTGCAGTTCTGGACCAAGGCCGACGGCTGGAAAGCGCCGGTGTCCCTGGGTCTGGTCAAACCGGGCGAAGCCATCGAAGTGCCGGTAGACCAGTTGCCGCCTCTGCAGCCGAACCAGCTTTTCGAGCTCACCCTGGAGCCAGAAGGCGGCTCCCCGAGCGGACGCCCGACAGGGCCCATTCAGTTCATCGGCCGCGCTGTACAGATCTAGAGCGAGGTGTGCACTTTCAAGTGCCCGCGTCGGCTCTCCGCGCTGGTGATCACACGCTCCAGGCGTCGCATTGGATGCGGCCGGCCTGGCCTTCGGTTTCAGAACGAGTGGCGCAGGCCCAGCATCAGGCCGGTCTGCGACGCGCCCGCCAGCGGGCTGCCGCCGGCTGCGGCCGAGCTGACCGAGATGGCCAGGCGCTGTCCGTTGTCAATGCGCGCGGCCTGGGCATAGACCGCCGTGCGCTTGGAGAACCTGTAGGTGGCGCGCAGGGCCAGCAGGGTGGAGCGGTCGCCGCCCTGGGCATAGCGCAGTTGCTGCAGCTGGCCATCGACCACGACGGCGGCGCTGGGGGACCAGGACAGGCCGCCCCAGGTCAGGGTGCTGCGCGGCGTGGCGCCGTTGCTGGCCGAGGCCGCCTGGGCCGCGTCGTTGTCGCGGCGCATGAGGCCGGCGCCCAGCTTGATGGTGGGTGACAGTGCGGCATAGCCGTTGAGCATGATGCGGCGGTCCTTCAGGTCCGAGCGCGTCAGCCCTGCAAATGCGCCGGCGCCGCCGCGCATCTCGTCCACGGCCAGCGCAAAGCCCCAGGGCGCGGTGTCGTACTTCAGCATGGCGGACCACTGGCGGCAGGCCTGCCTGTCCATGGCCGATTCGCCGGCGCAGTTGGTGCCGGCCGGGCTGGGGCCGGCGTTGACGGCATCGCGTCCCAGGCTGTAGGCGGCGCCCAGGCTCCAGGCGCCGAAGCGTCCCCGGTAGGCCAGGGAGTTGTCGGTGCGCGTGTTGGGGATGTAGCTGTCCAGGCTGCTCAGGCCGAAGGCGTTGGGGCCGAGCAGGTCGGCATCGAACAATGCCCAGTACAGCATGGTGTAGTTGCGCCCCAGCGAGACGCTGCCCCAGCCGCCGGACAGTCCCACCCAGGCCTGGCGCCCGAAACCCCGCCCGCCCTGATTGAAGGTGCCGGCATCCGGGCCAAAGCCTGACTCCAGCGCAAAGACGGCGCTCAGGCCGCCGCCCAGATCCTCGCTGCCGCGCAGCCCCCAGCGCGACGGTGCCGTTCCCGTGAGGCCGGGCATGCGCGTCAGCGATCCGCCGCCTTGCACATTCGTCAGGTGCTCGATCCCGGTGTCCAGATGGCCGTACAGCGTCACCGATGAGCCGGTCTGGGCCTGGGCGCCGCCTGCTGCTGCCAGCATGGCGAGCGAGGCGAGGCGGGCCAGACAAGCCCGCAGTGGGCGCCTGGCTGGGGGTTGGGGAATGCTTTTGAGAGTGCGTTTCATGCTTTTGTCTCCTGTTGTTGTCGTTGCGGAATCAGCACGCCGCAACGCTGCGCCTTGGGAAAGGCGAGAGTGGCGGGCGCGGGGGAATGGGAGAAAGCGGCTGGGCGCCCTGCTCTTCAGGCGCCCCGGGGGGCCCGGGACATGACGAAGCGCGCCACGCGGCGCGTGATCAGCCAACGGCCTTCGGGACTGCGGCCAAAGGTGTCATCGAACTCGCCAACGAGCTGGCGCGGTTGGGCCGGGCGGCCGTGCGGCGTGATGGCATCGGCCTCGTCGCAGGACCACAGCAGCACCTGGCTGCGCGCGCTGGCGCGGTCCGGGCCCTGCAGTTCCACCAGCGTGTTGGTGACCAGATGCCGGGTCATGCGGCCCGCAGGACGCCGGGAGTACGCGGCGGCGATGGCCGTGCGCCCGCCCAGTACCTCGCCGCCGGGCCGTTGCAGCTGGCCGTCTTCGGCAAACAGCTGCGCCAGGGCCTGGGCATCACCGGCATCCGCAAAGGCAGCAGCGCGCAGCACCAGGTCCAGGCAGGCCTGGCGGGCCAGCAGCCGGTCGATTTCATGGTTCATGTTTCTTGTCTCCCCGGAATTCGCAGCCTGCGATGGGCTGTCTTGATCCAGGCCCCAAGCATTCCACGCCGGCATCGATCCGGCCAATGCCGGAGCCCCGGCCATCAATGCGTTTTTCTTATGGGACAATCAAAAAACGGTTTTCCAACGTGCCGTTCAGCGCCTTTCCATGAACCTTTACCTTGCCCCCTGGACCGGCCCAGCCACCAGCAATCCCTCGCGTTTTCCCGAGCTGGCAGGCCATTTGCGGGCCATGCGCGCCATGCTGGGCGTGGTGCGCCACGGCAGCACCACGCGGGCCGCCCAGGCTATGCATCTTTCTCAGCCAGCCGTGGCGCGCTCGGTGCTGCAACTGGAAGAGGCCTGTGGCCTGCCGCTGTTCATGCGGGGGGCGCGCGGCATGATGCCGACCCCGCTGGGCAGCCAGCTGGCCGCCCGCATCGAAGCCATGCTCCAGCACCTGGGCAGCGGCGCGGCCGACGCCCAGGCCGCCGCCACGCTGGCGGCCAGGCGCCCTCCCCTGCCCGAGCGTTTTGCCGAGACCGTGCCTGCGGGCCAGCTGCGCGCCCTCATGGCCATTGCCGACTGCGGCAGCGAATCCCTGGCCGCGCAGTGGCTGGGCCTGACGCAGCCCGCCGTGCATGCGGCGCTGCAGGGGCTGGAAACCAGTCTGGGCATGCAGCTGTTCTACAAGCTGGCCTTCGGCACGCGGCTGACGCCGTCCGGCGAAGCGCTGCTGCGCCGTGTCAAGCTGGCCCTGGCCGAGGTGCGCGGCATGGACAGCGATATTTCCGCCTGGCGCGGCGAGATCCGGGGGCGCGTGGTGGTCGGCGTGCTGCCGCTGTCGGTTGGAATCTTCCTGCCGCGCGCGGTCGACAGCCTGGCCGCCAGCCACCCGGACATCGAGGTCAGCATCGTGGACGGCACCTACGAGAGCCTGGTGCAGCACCTGCTGAGCGCCGACATCGACGCCATCGCCGGCGCCCTGCGCGCCGACATGCCCTCCGATGAGGTACGCCAGCTGCACCTGTTCGACGATGACCTGGTCGTGGTGGCACCGGCCGGCCATGCCTGCCTGGACCGCGGCCAGCTGGTTCTGGAGGACTTGCTGCAATGGCCCTGGGTGTCCCCCCTGCCCGGCACGCCGGCCGACCGCGCCATGGTCCAGCTGTTCCGCAGCCAGGGCCTGGAGCCGCCGCGCGCCAGCCTGCGCGCCAGCAGCCCGACCATGACGCTGGCCTTTGTGCTGCAGACGGGCCGGCTGGCCCTGGCCTCGCGCGGACAGGCCCTGCAGGATGACCACGGCGGCCAGTTGTCCATCGTGCCCGTGGACCTGCCTTCCACACGCAGGCGCATCGGGCTGGCCACGCGTGCGCTGAGCACGGCATCGCAGGACCTGGAGCTGTTCATGCAGGCCTGCCGGCGGGCCGTGGGCGATCCGCCGGCCTAGCCTGAGCGCAGCGCTCGCTCAGCGCCCCATCCAGTCGAGCAGTGCCCGCGACACCTGCTGCGGCTGCTCCATGGTGCTCATGTGGCCGCTGTCCTCGATCACCACCAGCTCGGCGCCCGGGCACAGGGCCTGCATGCGCTCATGGCGTGACAGCGGGCTCCAGGCATCCTGGCGGCCGCAGGCCAGCAGGGTCGGGCAGCGCAGTTGCCGGAGCACATGGCCCGCATCGGGGCGGTTCAGCAAGGCATTGATCTGCGCAGCAAACACCTCGGGCGTGAAGCGCGCCACCATGTCGAGCACCTCGCCAAACAGTGGCGTATCAAGCCGGTCGGGATGCACCATGCCGCGCGCCCATTGCAGGCCCATCTCGCGCATGCCGCTGTGCCGGGCGATCTGCAAGAGCGCCATGCGCTTGGCGCGTTCGCTCTCGCCGGCCTCGCCCGGGGCGATGGGGTCCATGCCGGTGTCCAGCAAGGCCAGCCGTTCCACGCGCTGGGGCGCCATGCCGGCAATGGCCAGGGCTACGCGCCCGCCCATGGAATGGCCCGCCAGCGAAAACCGCTCGGCCGCCACGCAGTCCAGCACAAGGCGCGCCATGTCTTCGATGGTGGCCGCCGCGCCATAGGACGGAACAATGCACTCGGCAGCACCGGCAAAGGACAGGGCCGCCTGCTGCTCGTGCCAGACCGTCTTGTCGCACAGCAGGCCCGGCAGAAGTACCACGCAAGGCCGGCTCATGCTGCGTTCTCCAGGATGAGGTGTCCGACGGCCGTGTTCGACGCGGGCACATGGTAGAAGCGGTGGTTGACCTTGGGCAGCGGCGCGGGGCCATCCACATCGGCCATGGCACCGCGCGCGATCAGCCACATCACCAGCTCGATGCCTTCGGAGCCAGCCTCGCGCACGTAGTCGATATGCGGCATCTTCGCCAGGCCGGCCGGGTTCTCGATCAGCAGGTCCAGGAAGCGGTTGTCCCACTCCTTGTTGATCAGGCCCGCACGCGCGCCCTGCAGCTGGTGGCTCATGCCGCCCGTGCCCCAGATCTGCACGTTCAGGTCTTCGTCGAAGCTTTCCACGGCGCGGCGGATGGCGCGGCCCAGGTTGAAGCAGCGCTGGCCCGACGGCACGGGGTACTGCACCACGTTCACGGCAAACGGAATCACCGGGCAGGGCCAGGCGCCTGTGCGCGCGTCCTGCTCGCCGCACATCAGCGACAGCGGCACGGTCAGGCCGTGGTCCACGTCCATCTTGTTGACGATGGTCAGGTCGAAGTCCTGCTGGATCACCGACTGCGCGATGTGGCTGGCCAGCTCCGGATGGCCGACGACCTTGGGCACGGGGCGCGGGCCCCAGCCTTCGTCGGCGGGCTGGTATTCAGCGGCCGTGCCGATGGCGAACGTCGGGATGAAGTCCAGGCTGAACGCGGTCGCGTGGTCGTTGTAGACCAGGAAGATCACGTCGGGCTTGTTGTCCTTGAGCCATTGGCGCGAGTGCTCGAAGCCTTTGAACAGCGGCTGCCAATAGGGGTCGCCCGCCTTGCCCAGGTCCATGGCCGCGCCGATGGCGGGCACATGCGAGGTGTAGACGGATGCGGTGATGCGTGCCATCAGATGCCTTTTTCCTGTCGTTCCTGCTCATGCAGGTAGCGGTTTCCTTCGATGCTGCGTCCGCCGCCCAGCATCATCTGGCGGTAGTCCTCCTCGTTCATGCCACTCATGGTCGAGACCATGTTCTGCACGCTGACGCCGTCGGTGGCGCCGATCTTCACGAGGAAGTAGATGTTTCCGCCCAGCGCAATGCAGCGGTTCAGGTCGCGGTCCAGCACGGCCTGTCTTTGCTCGGCCGTCATGGCCCATTCGCCCAGATAGGCGCGCTCGTCAGCCCGAAAGCGCTCGCGGTTCTCGGCCTTCATCAGCGACATGCAAAACTGGTTGAGCCAGTAGCCCTGGCGGGATTGCTCGGCGTCGAAGACCGTGGTTCCCGGTACGTCGAGATAGGGTTTGTCCAATGCCATGGAAGTGTTTCTCCTGCGCTTGGGCACTTGGGCGCTTGGGCGCTCGGGCGCGTGCTCACGGATAGGGGCTCAAGGATCAAGCACCAGGCGCTCGCAGCGCGCCACCCCCCGGCGCCAGGGCGCGGCCGGCGCCCGTGGCCCACACGGCCAGCGCAGCGGCAATCAGCGGCAAGGCAAAGACGTAGTACAGCGAGGCAGGCTGCCAGCCACCGTCCAGCAGCAGGCCGGCCATGGTGGGCGCCACGATGGCGCCTATGCGCCCAATGCCTATGGCCCAGCCCATGCCGGTGGCGCGCACCTGGGCCGGATAGGTGGCCGGCACCAGCCCGTACAGCCCGGCCATGGAGGCGAACAGGAACACGCCCACGCCCACCGCTGCGGCGAACGCCCAGCCCAGGCTGGCCGAGGCCAGGCCGAACAGCGCGGTGAACAAGGCATTCAGCAGCAGGCTGCCCATGGCCAGATGCCGCAGCTTGGCCTTGACCGCCAGCAGGCCGAACAGGCTGCCGCCGGCAATGCCGCCCAGGTTGAGCAGCACGCCGCCCGTCACGCCCTGCTGTGCCGACAGGCCGGCCTGCACAAGAAGCTTGGGCGTCCAGCTCAGCGAAAAATAGACGCTGAACATCAGCAGGAAGAAGCCGGCCCAGAGCATGAGCGTGGGGCGCGCCAGGCCGTTCCTGAACAGGGCGGCCACGGTATTGCCCTGCTGGACGTCACCGCCGGCTTGCGCGGGCAACTGCAGCATCGCGGGGTGCCCCATGAGTGCCATCAGGCGGTTGAGCTTTTCCAGCGCACGCGCCGGGCGACGGCCCATCAGGAAATCCACCGACTCCGGCAGGCGCCACAGCACGATGGGCACCATCAGCGCCGTGGCCAGGCCGCCGAACACAAAGACCGAGCGCCAACCATGGTGTGTCAGCAGCCAGGCGGCCATGAGTCCGCCCAGCGTGGCGCCAATCGGATAGCCCGTGGCCTGCAGCGCAATCGCCGTGCTGCGCCATTTGTTCGATGAATACTCAGAGGTGATCACCCCCACGCTGGCCAGCATGCCGCCAATGCCCACGCCCGTCATGGCGCGCAGGGCTGCCAGCTCGACATGGCTGCGCGCTGCCGCAGACAGCAGCATGCCCACGGACACCAGCACCAGGCACAGCACGATGATGGGTTGCCGGCCGCGGCGGTCGGCCATGGGCGCCAGGAACAGCGAGCCCAGGGCCATGCCGATCAGACCGGCGCTGAACAGCACGCCCAGCTGCGCCCCGTTGAGCTTCCACTCGGCAGCGACGGCCGAGGCAGTGAAGGCCATCACCAGCACATCGAAGCCGTCCAGCATGATGAGCAGGATGCAGATGGCCACGGCCAGCCACTGGAACGGCGCCATGGCGCCCTCGTCCATCGTCTTGCGGATATCTTTCATACAAGTCCTTGTCGGAGCAGGTTGTCTCTTTGCCCTGGCAGGCGCTTTGCGCCCAGGCCAGGTTCTTTTGTGGGAAAACTGGGGGCGGCCTGCATTCGGAGCGCACAGCGCCGACATTCCCCAGTGCAAAAAGTATCTCCACGCCAGCCTTTCCAGGCCAATGCCGACGGACGCGCAAGCTATGCGTTCTATTGATGGGCACATGCAAAAAGGCCGGCCACCCAGAGGTGACCGGCCTTCGTTCATCAAGAATCCTGGGCCTGAGCGGGCTGCCTCAGGTGCAGTCCCCTGTCATGCCAGCCTCCCCAGTCCTGCCAGCAGCTTGTCCAGCGTGATCGGGTAGTCGCGCACCCGCACGCCGGTGGCGTTGTGGATGGCGTTGGCAATGGCTGCGCTCACGCCGCAGATACCCAGCTCGCCCACACCCTTGGCTTTCATGGGCGAGGCCATGGGATCGACCTCGTCCAGAAAGATCACTTCCTGGTGCGGGATGTCGGCATGAACGGGCACCTCGTAGCCTGCCAGGTCATGGTTGACGAAATAGCCCAGTCGCGTGTCCACGGCCAGCTCTTCCATCAGGGCCGCTCCCACGCCCATGGTCATGGCGCCGATGACCTGGCTGCGGGCCGTCTTGGGGTTGAGAATGCGGCCGGCCGCGCAAACGGCCAGCATGCGGCGCACGCGGACTTCGGCGGTGAATGCGTCCACGGCGACCTCCACGAAGTGCGCGCCAAAGGTGGACTGCTGCATCTTCTTGTCGAGCACGCCGAATTCGATGGCATCCTCGGCCGTCAGGTCGGCGTCGCCGGCAGCGCTGGCCAGGGCCCGGCGCTTGCCGCCCGCCTGCACATGCCCATCCGAGAATTCGGCCGTCGCCGGGTCCATGCCCAGCTTGCGCGCCACGGCCTCGCGCAGCTTCAGGCAGGCGGCATAGACGCCGGAGGTGGCACTGGCCGCGCCCCATTGCCCGCCCGAACCGGCCGACACGGGAAAGCCGGAATCGCCCAGCCGCACGCGCACCTGCTGCAGCGGCAGGCCCAGCATCTCGGCCGCCGTCTGGGCAATGATGGTGTAGCTGCCCGTGCCGATGTCGGTCATGTCGGTTTCCACGGTGAGCATGCCCTGCCTGTCCAGGCGCACGCGGGCGGCGGACTTCATGACAGGCGCGCCACGGTAGGCGCCGGCCATGCCCAGGCCGATCAGCCAGCGCCCTTCGCGTCGTTGGGCCGGCTGGGGATTGCGCTGACTCCATCCGAAGCGCTCGGCGCCCGTGCGCAGGCACTGCACGAATTCACGGCGGGAAAACGGCTTGTGCTCCTGGGCAGGGGTGCCCTCCTTCGCCTTGGGTTGCGGCTTCTTGCCGCTGTCCGGCACCACCTGGGTGTCGTTGCGGATGCGCAGTTCCACGGGATCGATGCCGAGCTTTTCCGCCAGCTCGTCCATGGCAACCTCCAGGGCCATGTGCCCCGTGGCCTCGCCGGGGGCGCGCATGGCATTGGCCTCGGGCAGGTCCAGCACGGCCAGGCGCGTGGCGGTCATGCGATGGGTGCCGGCATACATGCGGCGGGTCTGGTCCACGGCACCGTCCGCCGATCCTCCGGGCTGGTCGCCCGACCAGCTTTCGTGGCCGATGGCGGTGATTTTTCCGTCCTGCCCTGCCGCGATGCGCACACGCTGGATGGTGGCCGGGCGGTGCGTGGTGTTGTTGGCCATCAGCGGACGCTGCAGTGCGACCTTGACGGGCCGGCCTGCCGCGCGGGCGCCCAGCGCGGCCAGCAGGGCATCGGCCCGCAGAAACAGCTTGCCGCCAAAACCGCCGCCAATGAATGGCGAGACCAGGCGCACCTTGTCCTTGGGAATGCCCAGCGTCTTTGCCAGCTCGCCCTGACCCCAGGCAATCATCTGGTTCGAGGTCCATACCGTGAGCTGGTCGCCCTTCCATGCGGCCAGCGTGGCATGGGGCTCCATCATGGCGTGCGACTGGTCTGGCGTGGTGTATGTGGCGTCCACCTTCACGGGGGCCGAAGCGAAGGCGCCCTCGAAATCGCCAATGGCCGTATCCGGCGCATCGCCATTGATGCTGTCGGGTGGCACGGCGGAGTCCTTGGCCTTGGCCAGGTCATAGGCGCCAGCCACGGGCTCGTAGTCCACACGGACCAGCTGCGCGGCAGCGCGCGCCTGCTCGAAGGTCTCCGCTACCACCAGGGCCACGGCCTGGTGGTAGTGGGCCACCTGGGGGCCGGCCAGCAACGGCGCGGTATTCATCTTGCCCTGGCCCAGCTTGCCAGCGGTCTGTGCGGTGACGATGGCCAGCACGCCGGGCGCGCGGCTTGCCTGCGCCAGCCCGATGCTGCGGATGCGGCCCTTGGCGATGGCCGAGCCCACCACATAGCCATAGGCCGGGTGCTGGACCACGTCATGCCTTTCATAGGCATACGGCGCCGTGCCGGTGGTCTTGAGCAGGCCGTCGATGCGGTTCATCGGCTGGCCGATGATTTTGAGCTGGTCAATGGGATTGACCGTTGCGGGAGTGTCGAATTTCATGGCGTCAGTTCCTAGCCTGGTCCAGCACGGCGGCAAGCGTGCGCTCGGCCAGCGGGAGTTTGAAGGCGTTGTCGTGCGTGGGCCGGGCGCCTGCCAGCAGGCGGTCGGTGACGGCCTTGGCGCCCTGCGGCATCAACGCTTCGGCAGCCTCCAGACGCCAGGGCTTGTGCGCCACCCCGCCCAGGGCCACTCGCCCGCTGCCGTCGCGCTGCACGATGGCGGCCACCGACACCAGCGCAAAGGCATAGGAGGCACGGTCGCGCACCTTGTGATAGATGTGCGTGCCGCCCGGCGGGGGCGGCAGGGTGACGGAGGTGATCAGTTCGCCGGCCTGCAAGGCCGTCTCTACGTGCGGCGTGCTGCCGGGCAGCCGGTGGAAGTCGGCAATGGGGATGACGCGGGCCTTGCCGTCGGCCTGGATGGTTTCCACCGTGGCGTCCAGCGCGCGCAGCGCCACGGCCATGTCGCTGGGGTGGGTGGCAATGCAGGCCTCGCTGCCCCCGATCACCGCATGCTGGCGGCTCACGCCGGCAATGGCCGAACAGCCGCTGCCTGGTGCGCGCTTGTTGCACGGCATATTGGTGTCGTAGAAATACGGGCAGCGGGTGCGCTGCAGCAGATTGCCGCCCGTGGTCGCCATGTTGCGCAACTGGCCAGAGGCGCCGGCCACCAGGGCGCGGGTCAGCACGCCGTAGTCGCGCCGCACGCGCGCATGGGCGGCCAGGTCGCTGTTGCGCACCAGCGCGCCTATGCGCAAGCCCCCCTGCGCAGTGGGCTCCACGGTGTCCATGCCGGTGCCGTTCACATCGACCAGATGCACGGGGGTTTCTATCTGCAGCTTCATCAGGTCCAGCAGATTCGTGCCCCCGGCGATGAAGCGGGCGCCCGGCCGGGCCGCCACGGCGGCGGCAGCCTGCGCGGGGGACTGGGCGCGTTCGTAGGAGAAGGCAATCATGTCCTGCCCTCCCCCGCCACTTCGGTGATGGCATCGACGATGTTGGAGTACGCCCCGCAGCGGCACAGGTTGCCGCTCATGCGTTCACGCAGTTCATGGGCCGACACCAGGGGCTGGGCCACGATGTCTTCGCTGGCATGGCTGGGCATGCCGCGTTTGATTTCATCGAGCATGCCTACGGCAGAGCAGATCTGCCCCGGCGTGCAGTAGCCGCACTGGAATCCGTCATGCCGCACGAAGGCGGCCTGCATGGCGTGCGGGGATTGCGGCGTGCCCAGGCCTTCGATGGTGGTCACGGCGGCGCCCTGGTTCATCACGGCCAGGCTCAGGCAGGACACCACGCGCCGGCCATTCACCAGCACCGTGCAGGCCCCGCACTGGCCATGGTCGCAGCCTTTCTTGGTGCCGGTCAGGTGCAGATGCTCGCGCAGGGCGTCGAGCAGCGTGGTGCGGGTGTCCAGGTCCAGGCGGTGTTCCTTGCCGTTCACCTGCAGGGTGACGGGCAGTTGGACCCCTTCAGGGATGGAGGGAGGCTGCACTTGCGCGCCGGCCGATCGAGGCACGGCCGTTGCCGCTGCCGTGGAGGCACCTGCGATCAGCAGGTCCCTGCGGGAGACGGAAAGCTGGGGGTTGTGTTCCATGGGGCGTCCATCGTGTTGGCTTGTTCGTGGGACGTGCACGCCGTGGCGGACACGCTGCCCCAGCATCGGCGCCTGAGCTGGGTCAGGCTGTAGGTGAGGGACCCATGTCCGGGACATCGAGGTTTGCGATGTCGGCTCAGCCAAGGACCGCAACGGCCAAGCCATCGACAAGGAAAAATCCGGCCACCGCATCCCTATAATTGCGACCGATTCTTATTTCCGACCTTCATCTCCACAGGCCTTCGGGGCTGTCTTCCAGAGTTTCCAGACCGTGTCTGCTCCACACTGCGCCACCTCGCACAGCGATGTTGAAGCCATCTACAGGGCGCATCACCCCTGGCTTCTGGGCTGGCTGCGCCGCAAGCTGGGCGGCTCGGACCACGCGTCCGACCTGGCGCATGACACCTTCGTTCGCCTGCTGTCCACCCAGACAGCACGCGGCGATCTGCAGATGCGCGAGCCGCGCGCCTACCTCACCACGGTGGCGCGCAACCTGCTGATCAACCACGTGCAGCGCCAATCGCTGGAGCGAGCCTGGCTGGACACCCTGGCGCAAATGCCCGAGCCCATGGCGCCCTCGCCCGAGGAGCGGCTGCTGATCCTGCAGACGCTGCACCAGATCGACGCCATGCTCGACGGCCTGCCGCCCAAGGTGCGCGAGGCCTTCCTGCTGTCGCAACTGGACGGACTGACCTACGCCCAGGCGGCGGAGCGCCTGGGGGTGACCGAACGCACCATCAAGCGCTTCATGGCCCAGGCCTTTGCGCAGTGCATCGTGCTGGTCTGCTGATGGGCGCTTCGTCCACCTCCAGCGCCATCGATGCGCGCGCCGCGCGCGAAGCAGCCGAATGGCTGGTGCGCATTCAATGCGAGCCGCAAGATGCGGGCCAGGCACAGGCGCTGGCCCGCTGGCGCGCAGCCGATCCGCAGCACGAAGCCGCCTGGCAACGCGCCGAGCTGGTGATGGGACGCGTGGGCACGGCCACAGCGCCATCCGGCAACGGCGCGGCCCTGGGCCCGCTGGGGGCGGCGGCCCTGAGGGATGCAGGGAGCGCCCGGCGCCGCGCCACCACGCAGCTGCTGGCCGCGCTGATCGTGGCCGGGCCTGCAGGCTATCTGGCCTGGCGCGCCGGACCGTGGTCGGCCTGGTCTGCCGACGTGCGCACGGCCACGGGCGAGCGCCGCGAACTGCAGCTGCCAGACGACAGCCGCATGCAGCTGGATACCGGCAGCGCCGTGGACATTGCCTTCACCGCCATGGAGCGCCGCCTGGTACTGCGCGCGGGCGCCGTGTGGATACAGACCGCTGCCGATGCGGCCGGCCGCCCGTTTCTTGTGCAGACGCCGCAGGGCACGGCGCTGGCCCTGGGCACACGCTATGCGGCGCGCATTCTGGACGATGAGAGCACCCTGGTCGTCGTGCGCGAAGGTGCGGTGCAGCTGCGCCCGGCACGGGGCGGCGAGCCCGTGCGCGTGTCGGCGGGCCAGCAGGCGCGCATGGGCAGCGGCGCGGCAGAGCCTGTGCAGCCCGCTGGCCTGGCCTCGGACGGCTGGACGCAGGGCGTGCTCTATGCCGAGAAAACGCCGCTGGGCGAATTCGTGGCCGAACTGTCGCGCTACCGGCCCGGCATTCTGCGCTGCGACCCGGCCGTGGCCCGTCTGCCCGTGAGCGGCGCCTTCCAGCTGCGCGACACGGACCAGGCCCTGCTGGCGCTGGCCGCTTCGCTGCCGGTGCGCATCCACCAGCGCACGCGCTACTGGGTGCAGATTTCGGGCTTGGCCGCGCCCTGAGCCTGCGGCATGTCCCCTTTTGCGGGATCGGCGGTCATACAGGAAGACAGCTTCAACGGCGCGTCCCAGGCTGGCTGGGCACCGCTTCCCTCGTCTTCCAAAGGACAGTTCTTCATGGCGCAGCGTATTTCCCTGGCCGCCACGGCCCCCTTCCCTCTTTCGGCGCTTGCCGCCTCGGTCCACCAGCGCCTTTCGCACCGACTTGTGCGCCGGCCCGTTCAGGCTGCCCTGCTCGGGCTGATGCTGGGCGCCGCCGGTGCGGCAGCCGCACAGGCCATCCCAAGCGCCCCGGCCGCGCAGACAGCACGCGAGTACGACATTCCCGCTGGTTCGCTGAGCCATGCACTGTCGCGTCTGGCCGGCGAGTCGGGCGTGACGCTGTCGGCCGACCCGCGCCTGACGCAGGGCCTGCAGTCCGCCGGCCTCAAGGGACGCTTCGAGCTGACGGGCGGGCTTGCGCAGCTGCTGCGCGGCACGGGGCTGGAGGCGGTGCAGGCCGGCCAGGGCGTCTACGTGCTGCGCAAGAGCGCGGCCCATCCCGTGGTCACGCCGCCTGCGGCCGCCGCGGCGTCTTTCACCCTGGGCGAGGTGCGGGTGAACGCCCGGGCCGAGCACTCCACCGCCACCGAGGACACCGGCGCCTACACGGCCAGGGTGGTAACGCTGGGCAAGAGCGTGCAAAGCCTGCGCGAGATTCCGCAATCCGTGTCCGTGGTCACACGCCAGATGCTGGAAGACCAGAACATCCAGAGCCTGGACGATGCCATGCGCACCCTGGCCGGCGTCACCGTGGAGCCCGGCAGCACGGGCGGCAACCATGGCAACTTCTATCTGCGCGGCTATGCCGTGGATACGGTGCAGACCGATGGCGTGAACATGCCGGCCAGCACCGGCAATGACCTGTCCACCGGCTTCGGCATGGCCATGTACGACCGCATCGAGCTGCTGCGCGGCCCGGCCGGGCTGTTCCAGGGCGCGGGCGATCCGGGCGGCTCCATCAACCTGGTGCGCAAGCGCCCCAAGGCGCAGGCCGAGTTCAACACGCAGTTCTCGGCAGGCTCGTGGCAGCGCTACTACGCAGAGGCCGACATGACCGGCCCGCTGTCCCGCGACGGCCGCGTACGCGGCCGGCTGGTCACGGCCTACCAGGACCAGCAATCCTTCGTGGACCATGTGTACTCGCGCAAGCCCCTGGTCTACGGCGTGGTCGAGGTGGACCTGGCCTCGTCCACCACGCTCACGGCCGGCGGCAGCTACCAACAGTACAAGGGCCGCCCGGCCTTCGGGCTGCCGGCCCTGCCCGATGGGCAGTTGCTGGACATTCCTCGCTCCAGCTACCTGGACCCCATCTGGAACCACATCACGGAAAAGAACACGGAGTACTTTGCCGAGCTGCTGCACCGACTGGACAACGGTGGGCGCATCAGGCTCAACGCCATGTACCGCGAGCAGGACGAGCCCTCGCGCATGTTCGGCTGGTCGGACTGCGCCGCCGACCCGGCCACGGGCGACAGCTGCCTGGTCAGCTGGGCCTATCGCAGCCACTGGAAGACGCATGGCCTGGACGCCTCCGCCAGCCTGCCCTTCAGCGCCTTCGGCAGCACCCGCAACGAGCTGGCCGTGGGCGCCGACTACCGCAAGATCCGCAAGAACTTCCAGTACGGCGGCGGCGACAACGCGCCCATCAACATCTACCAGCCCGACAACAACGTGCCGTTGCCGACCAATTACAGCTTCTCCAACGGCAACGACAACCGCACCGAGCAGTTCGGCCTGTATGGGCGCGCCAATCTGCGCCCCGTGGACCGCCTGCTCATCAGCGTGGGCGGGCGCATGACCTGGTGGCAGAACCACGCCATCAACCGCAATGCCTACTTCAACCAGTTCTCGGAAACCGACAACCGCATCAACGGCAAGTTCACGCCCTATGCCGGTCTGGTGCTGGACCTGAATGACCAGGTGTCGGCCTATGCCAGCTACACGCGCATCTTTGCGCCGCAGACCACCAGCGACGCCGCGGGCAACACCCTGCGCCCACGCGTGGGCCAGCAGTACGAGGCGGGACTCAAGGGCGAGTGGATGGACGGCCAGCTCAACGCGCGCACCGCCATCTTCCGCATGGAGGACACCAACCGCGCCATGACCGATCCGGCCAATCCGCTGTTCTCGGTGGCATCCGGCAAGATGCGCAGCCAGGGCGTGGAAGCCGAGATCGGCGGGCGCATTGCGCCCGGATGGAATGTGTCGGCCGGCTACGCCTACACACAGACCAAGACACTGGAGGGCACGCCCGACCAGAAGGCCCAGCTGTACACCTTCATCGCCCCGCGCCACAGCTTCAACCTGTGGACGCGCTACCAGTTCGGCACCGGCGCGCTGGAGGGCTTCAGCCTGGGCGGCGGCCTGCGCAGCGTCAGCCGCATGTACCGGCTCAACGGCGATGTGAAGTTCTC
Source organism: Delftia sp. RIT313 (assembly GCF_000632165.1). NCBI lineage: Bacteria > Pseudomonadati > Pseudomonadota > Betaproteobacteria > Burkholderiales > Comamonadaceae > Delftia > Delftia sp. RIT313. The sequence continues at coordinate 56,485 of NZ_JFYT01000047.1, forward strand.
GCAGGGTCCGGTCACCACGGCGACGCTGCAGCTCGGCTACCGCATCAACCGCCATGTGGACGCCACGCTCACCATCAACAACCTGTTCGACAAGGTGTACTACCAGCGCGTGTGGGCCGCCTACGGTTCCAACTACTTCGGCGAGCCGCGCAATGTGATGCTGACGGTGCGCGGGCGTTTCTGAGCTAGGCCGCAGGCGGCACGTCGCCGCGCTGCATGCGCTCGAAGGCCTTGTCGATTTCCTCGGAGCGTATGGCGCCCGCAGCCGGCACGGGACGGCCCGCGCGCTGGGCGTCGATCTGCTCCTGCATGCGCGTGGCCACCTGCATCAGCACGCGGTGCAGGCCCAGCTGCTGGCGGCGGGCCTGGTCCAGGTGCGTGACCACGGGCTCCAGGGACTGGGCCAGCGACCGGGTCAGCAGTTGGCCCAGCATGTGAACCAGGGCCTGACGGTCCTGGGCGGCCTGCACCTCCGACGGGGTGCTGGCCTGGGTGCCGACGGGCTCGCTGGCCGCCCTTTGCGCCATCAGCTCGCGTATGCCGTGCAGCGAGTCGCCTGCGGCACTTTGGGTTTGCAGCAGCCGTGCCAGCAGAGCTTGAAGCGCCTGTAGCGTCTGGGATTGGTCAGCGTCCCTGGCGGCGGCCTGTGCGGCCGCTGCCGATGCGTGGGCCTGGTCGGCGGCGCCTTCCTGCACCGCCTGCTGCTGGGACTGGGACACCGACTGGGCCACTTCGCGCGTGGCGGCGACCAGATCGACCAGCTGTGCCGTCACGCGCGTGGCGGCGTCGGCATTGGCGCCGCCTGCGGCCTGGCGGCGCAGGAACTGCTGACGTATCTGCTGCCAGCGGGCGCTGTCCTCGTCGCTCATCTGCCCGCGCAGCTCGGCGAGCTTGAGCAGGTTCTCCTCGGCGCCCGTGGTCAGCATCTGCGCTTCGCCCTGGTAGTGGTCGGCCAGCATCTGCTGCATTTCCTGGTCGTTCATCACGGGCGTGATCTTCTCGGCCAGCTTGTTCATGTTGCGGTAGCTGCCCTGCAGCCGGAAGGCCGGCTCGGTGCGGTAGCCGTCGTCCTGCGCGGCGCTCTGGATGTACTGCTGGTTGACCTTGAACACCAGCTCGCGCACCTGCACCATGCGGGCCAGCACGGCCTCGATCTCGCGCAGCTCGGCCGATGAATAGTCGTGCGACAGCGCATTGCCCGAGACCTCCCGGCCCTGCGCCTTGTCCAGCAGCAGGTACAGGTCCTGCAGGCTGCGCGTGGCCATCGGCGCCAGCACAGCGTTCGAGGTCATGCTGTTTTCGATGTAGCTGAGCTTGAACACCTCCTGCATTCCGCCCAGCACATCGCCCAGGTTGTAGATGTCGGCACGGTTGGCCAGCATGTCGGGGATCTTGAAGACCTCGCCCGACTCGGTGTATGGGTTGCCCGACATGACCACGCAAAAGCGTTTGCCGCGCATGTCGTGGGTGCGGGTCTGGCCCTTCCATACGCCCTCGATGCGGCGCGTGCCGTCCGACAGCGAGATGAATTTCTGCAGGAATTCGGGGTGCGTGTGCTGTATGTCGTCGATGTACAGCATCACGTTGTTGGCCATCTCCAGCGCCAGGTTGAGCTTTTCCAGCTCCTTGGCCGCCGTGGCGTCCGGCGCCTGGGCCGGGTCCAGCGAGCGCACGGAGTGGCCCAGCGCCGGGCCGTTGATCTTCATGAAGATCAGGCCCAGCCGGTTGGCCACGTACTCCATCAGCGTGGTCTTGCCGTAGCCGGGCGGCGAGATCATCATCAGCAGACCCATCTGGTCGGTGCGCTTGTTCTCGCCGGCCACGCCGATCTGCTTGGCCAGGTTGTCGCCGATCACGGGCAGGTAGATCTCGTTGATGAGCCGGTTGCGCACAAAGGACGACAGCGGCCGGGCCTTGAATTCCTCCACCCGCACGCGCGAGCGCCAGTCCTGCAGCAGCTGCTGGCGCAGCGCCTGGTAGCGGCCGAACTCGGGAACAAAGCTGCGGAAATGGCGCGCGGCGCGCTGGCCCAGGTCGTCGATCTGCAGCCACATGCGGCCGTCCGCAATGCGCGGATGCTGGCCCAGCAGGCCCGGCACTTCGTGGCGCAGGTCCACGCTGCTGACCTTGCAGGGCAACTGGCCGGCACAGCACAGCCAGGCGGCGGCCTCGCCGCAGTAGGCCAGCCAGGCCTGCCCTTGCCCGTCGTCCAGCGCGCGGCAGGCGGTCTGCAGCCAGTGCAGCGCGCTGCGCCAGCGCTGGTCCAGCGGCGCCACGGCCTTGTCGCGCCGGTCCTCGCCCTGCCAGTAGGCCTGCATTTCTTCCCAGCGCTGCAGCGGCTGGGCCTGCTGCTGCACGGCGGCCTGCAGCGCGGCAATGGCCGACTGGCTGTAGCTGGATAAGGAAAAGCGCACGGCCTTTTGCGCCAGCTCGGCCTGCAGGTAGTCGGCGGCGCCGTGGATCAGGCTGTCGATATCGCTGTCTGCGGGCGCCGCCTGTCCTGGCAGCAGGTCGCGCAGCAGGCCCCGCTCTTCGGCATAGGCGCGCAGGCGCTCGGAGATGTCGGTGCGCAGGCTCAGCTGTTCGGCCTCGCTGCCGAACATCTGCTGCATGGCCTGGGCCTGCTGGGCGCGCAGCGGCCACTGCGCCATGGCGGCAGCCAGCTGCGGCTGCTGCACCTGGGCCTGTGCGCTCCAGAACAGCAGGGCCAGCGCACGGGCGTCGGGCGCAAAGCGCAGCACGCCGGCGGCATCGCGCAGGGGCAGCAGCACCTGCAGGATGCGGGCCGCATCATGGTCGTGGATGCCGCGCTCATAGCCTTCGCGGTAGCGCGGCGCGGAGAATTCGCGGATGGCCTGGGTCAGCGCCGCCTCGTCGGGCAGCAACTGGGCCAGCCGGGCCTCGCTCCAGCCGTCACGGCGCTGGCGCGCGGCCAGCACCACTTCCAGGGCCAGGTATTCGCCCCGGTAGAACTGCGGCGATTCGGCCGGCGTGGAGGCATCCCAGTAGGCCTGCAGGGCGGCCAGCTCCGGGTTGTCCATGGGCTCGAAATACTCGGTACCGACCAGGTGCAGGAACAGTTCGCCGTTGCGCGGCAGCAGGGTCAGGTCCAGCTCCTGGTTGCCCACGCTGAAGCGGTGGCGGCCCAGGCGGATGATGGCGCCGTCGCCTTCGTACAGCTCGGTGCGGTCCTGCAGCGCTCGAAACGCCTGGTCGCGCAGGTTCTTGACGCGGCCGTCGATGTCGTCGGCCTTGACCGGGTCATGCAGTTGCTCGCGCAGGCGCTGGGCCAGCTCCTTGAGCTTGCCGATCAGCGGATCGCCTGCAAAAAAGGCATGCAGCGCGTCGGCACTGGCCAGTTTCTCGGTGCGCTTGGGCAGGCTCTGCACGATGCGCAGCGCCGCGTCCAGCACGCCCTGCGCCTTGCGCTGGCGCTCGTCCTGCAGCGACTGGCGGCGCGCCTCGAAGCTCTCCAGCACCTCCTCGCGCTTGGCCATGATGTCGCCGAGGAACTGCTCGTGCTCGCCGAAGCGGCTTTCGATCTCCTCCAGCTGCACCAGCAGGCGCGCCAGCTGCTCGTCGCATTTCTCGGGCGTCTGCGCCAGGCCCAGGGCGCTGACGATGCTTTGCGAGAACAGCGCCAGCTGGGCGGCGAACTGGGCCACGTTCTCGGCGCCACCCAGGCCCGACCGGCGCTGCTCGGCGCGTGCACGCACCTGGTTCAGGCGCGCGTAGACGGCCGAGATGCGATCCACCACCTGGGTACGCTGCGTGGCGTCGTCGATGGACAGGCTTCCCATGAGCTCGGACAGCATGTCCAGCGCGGCCGCCATGTCGGCCATGCGCGCCAGCGGCTCGTTGATCTGCGCCACCGTGGCTGCCGCCTGCGCGGCCTGGTCCAGTGCCTGCAGCTGATCGGCATAGGGCTGCATGGCCTCGTCGGTGGCAATGAAGGCGGCCGTGCGCTGGGAGACATCGGCCTGGGCCTCGTTGACGCCCTGCACCATGGTGTCGATGGCGGCCTGGTCCACATAGCGCAGGTCGCGCGTGGCCATGAGCTGGCCGCGCAACTGGCCCAGCTGGGTGAGCGCGTCCACGTACTCGCCAATGCTTTTCCAGTCGGCCAGCCGCAGTGTCTTGAGCAACTGGCCGTGGCGGCTGGAAACCTCGCCCATGGCCTTGGCCGAGGCGTTGCGGATGCTCTCGACCTTTTCGTACTCGTCGATGACCGCATCACCCGTGGCGACGATGCCCAGCAGGGTCTCGTGCACGCCCTTGAGCTGCGGCGCGCCCAGCCAGTGGTAGCGCTCGAACAGGCGGCGCGCTGCGTCGATCAGGCGCTCGTAGCGCGGCAGCGAGACCTCGGTGGCCGCGATTTCCTTGCGCACGCTGTACAGGTCGGAGATGCCGCTGACCAGCTCGGCATTGCCGATGCGGCCCAGGAAGCTGTCGCGCTGCGGCTGGCGTGCCGCATAGTCGTCCGAGGCAAAGGGCGTGCGCCAGACCTGCATGGGGTGCACGCGCGAGGCCTCGTTGCTCTCGGCCGCGAAGATGACGACGCGCCCGTCGTCCATGCGCGCATAGCCGTGGCCGATGATGGGCGGCTGCAGCGCGCGCTCGATCAGGTTGTACTTGAACAGCGCCATGCGCCCGCTCTCGGGCTCGTAGAACACGTAGAGCACATCCTCGCCGTTGGGCGAGCGGATGCTGCGCCGGTAGCGCATGCCCTGCATGTTCTGCTCGAACGAGCGGTTCTCGCCGCTTTGCAGGTAGTAGCCGCCGGGGAAGATGATGCCGTGGTCCTGCGGCAGCTGGATGCAGGCCGCGCCGATGGCGTCCATGCGCAGCACCTGGCGCGACAGGGTGTTGAAGATCAGGTAGCGCCACTGCTCTTCGCGGTAGGGCAGGATCTTCAGCAGGATCAGGCTGCCGACGGCGGCGTACTCGAACACGGCGTCGTCCAGCGACTGGTTCTTCTCCTGCACGGGCTCGCTGTAGATGCCCAGTCCGTCGTTGGTGTTGTTCTCGACCTTGATGGTCAGCGTGCCGCCCAGGGTCTCGACGAAGACCTTGTCCAGCACGTTGATGTGCGGGTGGCGCCCCTGCACCAGTTGCTCGCGCCCGGCGCGCTGCCATTCGAAGTCATGGGGCGCAGGCAGCTCGATGTCGCGCTCGCCGCGGTTGTCTATGTAGCGGATGGGCTGGCCATCGACGGGCACGGACCAGCGGAATACGCGCACATCGGACAGGCGCTCGCCAATCTGAAAGCTCGCCAGCAGCTTGCCGTCGCGCACGGCCAGCTGCATCAGCCGGGTGTTCTTGTAGTAGGCGTACAGCTCCTGGAAGTCCTGCACGAAGCTCTGTATGCCCAGAAAGCTGTCCTTGAGATCGACCGGCGTGACCTCGTAGCCCTGCTCTCCCTCGTGCAGGCGGTACAGCACGAACACGTCTTCCACGCGCGTGGACTGCTTCAGGCCCATGAAGACGTTGTAGCCAAACAGCAGGTAGCCGCCGACCTGGGCGATGTCGCGGCCCAGGCAGTTGTTTTCGGTGCGCACGCGCATGCGCCCGATGACTTCCATCTGGCTGCGGCCGAATTCCTCCAGCCGCTCCTCGTTGAGCTGGCGTGCCAGCGTCTCCAGCGCCTGCCCCTGGCCGTCAAGGCGCTTGGCCAGCACTTCGTAGGAGCCGCCGCTGGCGACTGCCTGGTCCACGGCAGAGGCCGCGGTGTCGGGGGACAGGGACTGTGAGGACGATGGGGACGGTTGGGACATGGGCGTCACGGGCTTTCGCGTGTCAGGGACCATTCACGCCCTCCCCGGCCAGCTGACTGGCAGGCAGGCAGGCGGGGGGGCGGAGGAAGGCGGATGCGGGAGGCTGGGCAGCCGGTGGAGGCAGCGGCCGGGCGGCCGCCCCGTTCAGTCGACCCTCTGCGTGGGCGGCAGGCCCTTGCCGTCGCCCAGAGCGTTCAGCAGCGATGCGCCGCCCTTGCCGCTGAGGAACTTGCTGATCAGGTCCTGCACGATGGGGCTCTTGCCCGCCACGCCTTCCACGGCCTTGCCCACGGACAGCGCCTTGGCGAAGTTGTCGAAGAAGGCGCCCTCGCCGCCCACGATGTCGATGTTGGCCTTGCTGAGCGCGGCCGACAGCACCTCGGACTGGTCCTTGGCCACGCTCTTGTTGGCTTCGATGGCGGCCAGCGCCTGCTCGAAGTTCTTCTCCAGCTGCATGCGGAACTCCTCATGCGAGCGCGCCTGGTCGGACAGCGAGGCCAGCGCGGTGAACTTCTCGGTCAGGCCCTTGGCCTCGGCGAAGAGCTTGTCGCGCAGCACATCGGCCTCGGACATGCCCACGTCGCGCGTGACCGTGGCCTTGGTGGCGCCCACCTGGGCTTCGCCGCGCGCCTGGGCCAGCAGGCGCTCTTCCAGCACCTTGGCATCGGCCAGGCCCTGCTTTTCGTTGGCGTCGGCCGTGGCCTCGATGACGCGCGCCTCGGCCAGGCCCTTTTCCTGATGGCCCTTGGCTTCGGCCATCAGCTTCTCGGCAATCACGCGGGCCTGTGCCAGGCCTTCCTTTTCCAGGGCGGCGGCGGTGACTTCGCGCACCTTGGCATCGGCCAGGCCGGGCGCGGCGCGCTCGACCTCGATAGCCTCGGCCAGCTTCTTCTTGGCTTCGGCGGTCTTGCTGGCCGCTTCCAGCTCGGCCTGGGCCATGGTCGTGACTTCCACGGCCTTGTGGCGCGAGGAAGCCTCTTCGGCCTCGGCCTTCTTGACCTGGCGCACCATGTCTTCCTCGGCCTGGGCCTGGGCGGTCAGCACGGTGACCTGCTTCATGCGCTCGGCCTCGGAGACCACGCGCACTTCCTTGATGCGTTCCTCTTCCTGGGCCACGGACTTTTCCACCACCACGCGCTCGCGCACCACGTTGGCGATGTTGGCCTTCTCGACCTCGATGGCCTTTTCCTTCTCGATGCGCTGCAGCTCCACCTCGCGCTGTCGGGCCACGATCTCCAGCTCCTTGGCGCGCGTGACCTTCTCGACCTCGATCACCACGGCACGCTCACGGTTTTGCTGGGCCACGGCCACTTCGCGCTGGCGGTTTTCCTCGCGGATGTCCAGTTGCTCCTGGGTCTGGATGCGGGCCTGCTCGGCCTTCAGGCGCTCTTCTTCCTGCACCTTCTGGGTTTCGGCCTGCTCGCGCGCCTGGATGGTGGCGATCTCGCGCTTTTGGCGCGCCTCGGCATCGGCCTGCTGGCGCTCCAGCGCCAGCATGGCTTCCTTGGTCTCCACGTTCTTCTTGGTGATGGCCAGGTCGGAGTTGCGCTCGAGCTCGTTGGTGACGATGTTCTGGTTGGCCGTCAGCTCGGTGATCTTGCGGATGCCCTCGGCGTCCAGGATGTTGTTGGGGTCCAGCGAGGACTTGGGCGTCTGCTCCAGGTAGTCGATGGCCACGTCTTCCAGCACATAGCCGTTGAGGTCGTTGCCGATGACATGGATGATCTGGTCGCGGAAATCCTGGCGGTTCTCGAACAGCTTGACGAACTCGATCTGCTTGCCCACGGTCTTGAGCGCCTCGGAGAACTTGGCGTTGAACAGCTCGTTGACGGCCGTCTTGTCCGAGGCCCGGTCCACGCCGATGGCCTTGGCCACCTTAAGCACGTCTTCCGCCGTTTCATTGACGCGCAGGTAGAAGGCCACGGTGATGTCGGCGCGCATGTTGTCGCGGCAGATCAGGCCTTCCTTGCCGCGCCGGTCGATCTCCAGCGTCAGCAGCGAGATCTGCATGAACTCCTTCTTGTGGATCACCGGCAGCACCAGGCCGCCCGTGAACTTGACCTTGGGCTGCGACGTGGTGTCGTTGATGATCAGCGCCGTGCCCTGCGGAACCTTGATGTAGAAGGCCTTGACCAGGGCGAACAGCCCGAGGATGACGACGAAGACGGAACCGATCACCACCCCGGCGACGATGTACCACTCCATGTTGCTCATGTTCATGCGAATCTCCCCTGTGAATTGCTATCTGTGAAAACGCTGAAAAAACGGAAAGGCCGCGCCCGCCGAACGGACGCTCGGGCCTTGTGGGAATCCCGGAACTAGCGCGGCAGCTCGGTACCGTCGAACTCGGCCTTGCTGACCACGCGCCAGGCGTTGTGCTCGGGCAGGTGCTCGATGAGCACGATCTCGGTGCCCCGGCCCAGTGCGCGCTCGGGCGAGCGCATCTGCACGTTCAGGCCCGCGCCGCCGTCCTCGACACTGCCGTAGCCATGCGTGCCGTCCACCACGGCGCTGCGCACCAGGCCGGCTCGGCCCAGCAGCACCTTGGGCTCCTCTGCAGGCGCCACCTTGTTGACGATGCCCCGCAGCGGGCGCAGCAGCAGCACGGTGGCGGCAAAGCCCAGCACCATGGCTGCCGCAGCCACCAGGGAGCCGGTCAGCAGGTTCACCAGGGTCCAGCCCTGGGGCATGGGCACGAAATGGCACAGCACATACGAGGCCAGCCAGGACATCAGGAACAGCGCGGTGAGGATGACCGTGAGCGGAATGCCGCCCAGGCCCACCTTGAGCAGCAGCCCGGCCAGCGCGCTGACCGAATGCTCCACGCCGTGCGCATGGTCGCTGCCGTCGAACAGCACCCAGTGGTCCAGCGAGTCCACCTCCAGCAGGCCCAGCATGGCGATCAGCCAGTACAGCAGCATGAACAGCAGCAAGGCGCCAAAGATGAAAGTCGGAAAGCCAAACGCGTATTGCAGGAACGCAGACATGTTTCTCCCCTCCCCTCAAATCCGGCAGCCGAGGCGGCAGGCCTGGCAGTGCCTGCCTGGACAACGGCCGCGCATCAAGCGTTTTTTCCGCCAGTTGCGGCGCGCTGCGCCTTCAGGCGTTCCAGCACCGACTGCGCATTGCCCGCCTGGGGCGTGATGCCGGCAGCGCGCAGCTTGGCATCCAGCGCGTCTTCGCTGCTGTCGCGCGCCAGCTCGGCCGCGCTTTCCATGCGCGCACCGCGCTCGGCCTGCTTTTGCTTGATGCGCTCCAGAGAATCCAGCGCGCTTTGCACGCGCGTCTGCGAGCCTGCATAGCGGCCGGCCACCGTGGCCTGGGCGCGCTGCACGCTTTCCGTGGCCTTGACCGTGTCGGCCTGCTGCTTGAGGCGCTTGATATGCGTTTGCGCCGTCTGTATGGCCACGCGCAGCTGCTCCACGCTTTGCGTGTAGGCGTCCAGCTGGGATTGCTCCTCGTCGCGCTGTGTCTCCAGCACGGAGACCTTGCCGGCCACTTCCAGCGCCAGCGCCTCGTCGCTGGTGTCCAGCGCCTTGACGGCATAGCCCTCGTACTCGGCAATGCGTTCCTGGGTCTGCTTGAGCTTGCCGGCCGCCAGCTTTTGCTTGGCCATGATGTCGGCCAGCGCTTCCTTGGACTTGTTCAGGTCGCTGTCGGCATCGCGGATTTCCTGGTCCAGGATGCGCAGGGCCTGGCTGTCGGTCACCGCCTCGCCGGCCTCGTGGGCGGCGCCGCGCAACGCTGTCACCAGCTTGTTCCAGATGGTCATGATGATCTCCTAGGGGCTCAGTGTCTTCAACGGGCGGGGCGTCAGGCCTGCACGGGGGCGGATGCGGACGCGGGTGCGGGCACCGGTGTCAGGTAGTGGGCCAGTGCCTCGGTGGCCTGGATGACGCTGTCGGCCAGGGTCAGGATCTCGGCAATGATGTCGCCCTCGCTGCTGCTGGCGTGCAGGGCGGCGAACATCACGTAGCCCTCGCCGCCGTGGGCCTGGGGTTCCAGCGCCATCGTTGTGAAGGGAAACAGTTTTTGCAGGCGCAGCATCTGCTCGTTGAGACCGGCGCGGTCGTGCACCTGGTCGGCGGGCCACAGAAAGGCCTCCACCACCAATTGGTCGCCCGAGAGCGCCACATGCACCGGCAGATCGCCGAATTCGGGCAGGCTGACCAGCAAACTTGCGTCTGCGCCTTCCAGCACCTCGATATGGAGCCGGCCGCCCTGCACCAGTGCCGATTGCTGCAGATCGCCCGCCAAGGCGTGAATATCCCGATATGCCTGTCTGCTGTTGTCCATGCCGCCCTCCTTGTGGATGAGAACCATTGATTCCGGTTGCAATCCCGGCACGCGCATTTGCTTTTCCAATTGCTGCAATGCCGCGCCGTACTCTGGAAGAATCCAGACCTCCTTTTTCACCAGCCCCTGTTCGCGCAGCCGTTGCCGGTGCAGGCGCTGGTAATGGGCTGATGTCTTTTGTTCCATGCGGATACCATAGCGGCCATTACATGTGATGTCTACATGTAATGGCGATCAATTTGTAAACGGATATGTAAACCGAGTGGCGCAATGGCCGGCTTTGCGCAGGCCACGGCCCGCCTTTGCGTTCTGGCAAATCGCCATCAAGAATTCATTTTTTCTACCGAAAACCATTTATCAACAAATTTTCCTATCAACCACAGGAGCGCCCAGGCGCGGACTGCGGCGGCGGCGGCGCAGGGCTGCGAAGGCACTGCACAATGGCCGCTGTCGCAGGCAGATCTGGCCCTTGGCTGCCCGTCGCACGCTACGGAAACCTCTGCATGCCCGCCTTCAGGCTCTCACTTCGCACGGCAGTCACAGCCCCCTTCATAGCGGTGTTCGTGGTCACGGCCGGGCTATTGGCGGCATGGCAGCAGCGCCAGGTGGACCAACTCATCAACCGCGAAAGCCTGCGGCTGCTCGACTCCCTGTCCACCACCACGCGCCACCAATTGGCCGATTACCTGGAGACCCCGCTGCGCGTGCAGCAGGCCCTGGCCGAGACCGTGGCCCGGCAGGCGCTCTACACACCCGGCGACCTGCGTCCCATCTATGGCTATCTGACACGCTCATTCACCGAGCTGTATGCCCAGCACCACCAGATCAGCCTGTTGAGCTTTGGCGGCGTACAAGGTGAATACACGGGCGTGCGGCTGGAGCCCGATGGCCGTTACCGCCTGATTCTCCAGGACCACAGCACCCAGGGCGCCCTGCAGATCTTCGAGGGGCTGGAGCCCGGCCCGCCCATGTCCAGCCTTGCAGGCTACGACCCCCGCGTGCGCCCCTGGTACCAGCCTGCCATCCACAAAGACGGCCCGCACTGGTCGCCCATCTACACGGTGACTGGCGACCGCGGCGATACCACGATTTCCGCATCCACTTCCGTGCGGGTGTCCGGCCAGTTGGCCGGCGTGGTGGCCGCCGATGTGCGGCTGAGCAGCATGAACCGCTTTCTGCGCGACGAGCCCTTGCGTGGCAACGGCCATATCGCCGTGGTCGACGCACAGGGCTACATGGTGGCGCACTCGTCCGAGCTGTCGGTGCTGAAACGGCGCGAAGGCCCCTATGACCCGCCCATGCGCCTGCGGCTGTCCGAAAGCCCCGATCTTGCGCTGCGCAGCCTGGCCGCCCTGTTGCCTGCGCATCTGAGCGCGGATTCATCGGCGCCAGCGGCCCCCCAGAACACCATCAACCTGAGCTTCAAGGAACAGGGGCAGATCTACCACGGCCAGGTCACCGCATTCCACGATGTACGCGGCATCGACTGGCGGATCCTGGTGCTGCAGCCCGAATCCGATCTGGTCAGCAGCATGCGGGCGGACAGCCGCCATGCGCTGGTCCTCGCTTTCGGCCTGGCCTTGCTGGGACTGGGGCTGGGCGTGTGGTGCCTGCGCCGGGCGCTGCGCCCCCTGGCGGTGACGGCCGATGCGGCCAACCGCCTGGCCAAGGGCGACTGGAGCGCGGTAGGGGCGCTGCCGGATACGTCCCTGGTCGAGACATCGTCCCTGGTTTCGGCCTTCCACAACATGGCGCAGCGGCTGCAGGAATCGTTCGAGCACATGCGCACCCTGCTGCAGTACGACAGCCTGACGCAGCTGCTCACGCGTGCCGGCCTGATCGAGCAGGCCGATGCGGCGGCAGCCGCCAACACGCCCTGCCCTGCCGCGCTGTGCCTGCTGGAGCTGCAGAATTTCCGCAGCGTCCGCGACGATGTGGGCCACGGCACGGGCGAGCAGCTGCTGCGGGCCGTGGCCGAGCGGCTGCGCAACCACCATCTGCAGTTTCCTGCCCTGCTGGCGCGCACGGCCAGCAACGAGTTCGCCATGCTGTGGCTGCATGACTGCACGCCGCAGCAGATGCAGGACAAATGCCGCCATCTGCTGGAAATCTTCGACCAGCCATTTTCCGTGGGCAAGGACGACATCGTGCTGCGCGCCTGCGCGGGCGCCGTCAGCGGCGAGCTGCTGCCGGGCGCGCTGCCCGAGTGGCTGCGCAACGCCAGCATTGCGCTGGGTGAGGCGCAGCGCGGCTCGCACCCCTTCCTGCTGTTCGAGCCCAGCCTGGCGCAGAAAATGCTGGGCCGCACGCAGCTGGCCATGGAGCTGCGCCAGGCGCTGGAGCGCAACGAGCTGCGCGTGTTCTACCAGCCCGTGGTGGACCTGGCCACAGGCAGCATGGTCGGCGCCGAGGCCCTGGTGCGCTGGAACAGCCCGACGCGCGGCATGGTGCCGCCCGGCGTCTTCATTCCGGTGGCCGAGGAGTCGGACCTGATCCTGAGCGTGGGCGAATGGGTGCTGCGCACGGCGGCGCACGACATCGCCTCCCACCTGCCCCGGCTGCCCGCCGACTTCGAGCTGCACGTCAACATGTCGGCACGCGAGCTCATCCAGTCCGACTTCGCTTTCACGCTGGAGCAGGCACTGGCCACCAGCGGCCTGCCCGCCCGGTTGCTGACCCTGGAGCTGACGGAATCCATGCTGCTGGACGACAGCGACGCCACGCTGCAGCGCATTGCCGCCATCCGCGCGCTGGGCGTGAAGATCGCCATTGACGACTTCGGCACCGGCTACTCCTCCCTGGCCTATCTCAGCCGCCTGCGCTTTGACTGCATCAAGATCGACCAGAGCTTCGTCGGCCAGTTGCCGGAGTCCGAATCCGACAAGTCCATCGTGACCGCCGTGCTGCGCATCGCCCAGGGCTTTGGCGTCAAGGTCGTGGCCGAAGGCGTGGAGGAGCAGGCCCAGGCCAGGCTGCTGCATGCCCTGGGCTGCGAGCATGCACAGGGCTATCTGTTCGAGCGGCCCGTGCCGCTGGCGCAGATGCTGGAGTACCGCTCTCCCTGGCACGAGTGAGCCACCAGTGAGCCATCAGGGAGTCGCTGGTGAGCCGCTGCTGCCTTGTGGTGCCCTGCCTGTCGGCTTTGGCTGACGTGTGCCGCTTGCATGATCCGGTGCACATGCAGGTGCAATCCACGAAACAATCGGCGCCTGTTCCAGCCTCCTGCCTTCCATGACGCCCACCTATTCCGAGAGCCAGCCGCCCCCGCCCCGTCTGGACCCCGCCGGCCCGATCCACCTGATCGTGCCCCTGCGCCCAGGCGCCGACCTGGAACAGCTGCGCGCCCGCCTCACCAGCGTGCCCGCGCTGCAGCAGCGCAGCGTGCAGTGGCATGTGCCTGGCGCACGCGCCGACATCGTGCACCTGGCCGCCCGCGCCGTGGACAGGGCCAGCCAGGATGGCGGCCTGGTCGTGGCCGCCGGCGGTGACGGCACCATCAATGCGGTGGCCGCCGCAGCCTGGGCGCGGGGCGTGCCCATGGGCGTGGTTCCGCTGGGCACCTTCAACTACTTCGCCCGCGAGCAGGCGCTGTCGCTGGACCCCGCCCAGGCCGTGCAGGACATTCTTCAGGCATTGCAGGCCGGCCAGATGCGGCCCGTGAACGTGGGCCTGGTCAATGAACGGCTGTTTCTGGTGAACGCCAGCCTGGGCCTGTACCCGCGCCTGCTGGACGAACGCGAACGCGCGTCCACACGCTTTGGCCGCACGCGGCTGGTGGCCATTGCGGCCTCCATCTGGAGCATTCTTCGCGGTGGCAGCGCGCGCCGCTGGCGCATCGCCCTGCGCTCCGACCGCCAGGCGCCGCTGCAGCAGCAGGAGCACCTGGCCAGCACACTGTTCGTGGGCAACAACCCGATGCAGCTGGAGCGCGTGGGCATTGCCGAAGCCCGCGCCGTGGCCGACGGCAAGCACCTGGCCGCCGTGCTGCTGCTGCCGCAGGCCAGCGAGGCCCCGGCGCGCGTGGTCTGGAATGCCGTGTTGGGCCGGCTGGCGCAGGACGATGCGGTGGCCAGCCTGGCCTGCACCGAGCTGGTGGCAGAGCCCGCAGGACGGCGCCCGCGGCGCCTGAAGGTGGCCTTTGATGGCGAGCGCGAATGGATGGCCCCGCCCATTCGTTTTCGCCTGGGCGAGAAGCCGCTGTGGCTGGTCGTGCCGGGCGAGGCCGGGCCCTCCTCCTGATCAGCAAGGGACAAGGAACGCCCATGGCTTTGCTCATGCATATGTCGGACCTGCATTTCGGCGCCCACGATCCGGCCGTGTGCGCCGCCGCGGCAAGACTGGCCGCACGTCTGCCCGTGGCGCTGCTGGTGGTCTCCGGTGACCTGACCCAGCGTGCCACGGCCGCGCAGTTTGCCCAGGCGCGCGAGTTTCTCGATGCCCTTCCCGTACCGCGCCGCCTGGTCGTGCCGGGCAACCACGATCTGCCGTTGCTTGCCTGGTGGGAGCGGCTGGGTGGCCATGCCCATGATCGCTACGCCCGCTGGATCAGCGCCGAACTGCAGCCCTGGTGCGCAGAGCAGGGCTTTTGCGTGATTGGCGTGGACACCACGCGCTGGTGGCGCCACCAGCGCGGCAGCCTGTCGGCCAGCCAGATCCGGCAGGTGGCCCAAAGGCTGGCGCAGGCCAGCCCCGGCGACTGGCGCATTGTGGTCAGCCACCACCCGCTGGCAGCCGCCCATGAGCAGGACCGCAGCCACCGCCCGCACCGCGCGGCAACGGCCCTGGCGGCCTGGCGCGACGCCGGAGCGCAGTTGGTGCTGTCAGGCCATGGACATGACCCCGGCCTGGTCCAGCCGCTGCCGGGGCTGTGGGCGGCGCAGGCGGGCACTGCGGTATCGCTGCGGCTGCGCGCGCATGCGCCCAACAGCCTTTTCACGCTGGAGCAGCAGGAGGACTCGGCTGGACAGGGTCCTGCACGGCGCCGAGAGCTCACGCGCTGGGACTATTCACGGCAGGCGGATGAATTCCTGCCCGTTCAAAAGCATGTTCTGGACCCGCCGCAGGCCTCCACCCGCTGAACGCGCGCAAGCCTTGTTCTGGCGTTCTTCGTTGTATTGCACAATCCATAGCCTCGGCCTCCATGCAGGCGGCGGCAGAAAAGTTTGCATGCTGTCCTACGCGATGCCCGCCCGAGGGTGTGGATGATCAGCCCTCGTCAATGCTGCCTTTTTGATAGCAGCATGATGCACTGCAACAAAGAGATATGCGAATCCTGTACGTTGAAGACAATGCCGACCTGCGCGAAACCATTGGCCTGCTGATGGAGAGCGAATCGCGCTTCGTGACCAGTTGCGCCACCGCCGAGCAGGCCCTGGAACTGGATGCGGCCCAGCCTTTCGACGTGGTGGTTTCCGATGTCAGCCTGCCCGGCCTGTCAGGCACCGACCTGGCGCGGCAGCTGCTGGAGGCCGATGCCCAGCGCTGGATCATCCTGTGCTCCGGCTACGACCTGGGGCCCTACCCCACGGCCTGGGGTCCCCATGTGCGGACCCTGCTCAAGCCCTTCGAGATCGAGGATCTGGAGACGCTGCTGGACTCCATCCAGGAAGCGCTCGGCAACCCCGCCCACTGAAGCGTTCGCGCTTTCGCGCCCCCCGG
>NZ_JFYT01000048.1:0-71909 GCF_000632165.1 Delftia sp. RIT313
TCCCCCTCCCCCGCGGAAGCGGGTAGAGAGGGGGAAGCGGCGTAAGCCGCTCAGGGGGTGCCTCAAACCCTTCCCATGGCGAACCCCTTGGCGATGTAATGCCGCACGAACCAGATCACGATGGCGCCCGGCACGATGGTCAGCACGCCGGCCGCCGCCAGCGTCGCCCAGTCCATGCCCGAGGCCGAGACGGTGCGCGTCATGGTCGCCACGATGGGCTTGGCGTTCACGCTAGTCAGCGTGCGCGCCAGCAGCAGCTCCACCCAGCTGAACATGAAGCAGAAGAAGGCCGCCACGCCCACGCCGGCCTTGATCAGCGGCAGGAAGATGGTGAGGAAAAAGCGCGGGAAGGAGTAGCCGTCGATATAGGCCGTCTCGTCGATCTCGCGCGGGATGCCGCTCATGAAGCCCTCCAGGATCCAGACGGCCAGCGGCACGTTGAACAGCAGGTGGGCCAGGGCCACGGCGATGTGCGTGTCCATCAGGCCTACCGTGGTGTAGAGCTGGAAGAAGGGCAGCAGAAAGACGGCCGGCGGCGTCATGCGGTTGGTCAGCAGCCAGAAGAACACATGCTTGTCGCCCAGGAACTGGTAGCGCGAGAACGCATAGGCCGCCGGCAGCGCCACCGTGAGCGAGATCACGGTGTTGATGGCCACGTAGATCAGGCTGTTGATGTAGCCCGAATACCAGGAGGCGTCGGTGAAGATGGTTTGGTAGTTGGCCCAGGTGAAATGCTGGGGCCACAGCGAGAAGCTCGACAGGATCTCCTCGTTGGTCTTGAAGCTCATGTTGACCATCCAGTAGATGGGCAGCACGGCGAACAGCAGGTAGGCGACGAGGAACAGCGTGCGCTTGTGGAAACGGCGGTCTTCAGTCATGTCCGGCCTCCCGCAGGGCCGCCCCAAGGGAGGCCGAGCCCCCTCGGGGGGCAGTGAACGAAGGGAGCGTGGGGGTCATTCTCTTGCCCCTTCCTTGTCTGCCGTGCCCACGCGCTGCATCCAGTTGTAGAGGATGAAGCACAGCAGCAGGATGATGAGGAAATAGATCAGCGAGAAGGCAGCCGCCGGCCCCAGGTCGAACTGGCCCACGGCCTTTTGCGTGAGGTACTGCGACAGGAAGGTGGTCGCATTGCCAGGGCCTCCGCCCGTGAGCACGAAGGGCTCGGTGTAGATCATGAAGCTGTCCATGAAGCGCAGCAGCACGGCGATCATCAGCACGCCGCGCATCTTGGGCAGCTGGATGTAGCGGAACACCGCGAACTTGCTTGCGCCGTCGATGCGCGCGGCCTGGTAGTAGGCGTCGGGAATGGAGCGCAGGCCCGCGTAGCACAGCAGGGCCACCAGCGGCGTCCAGTGCCAGACATCCATGACCAGCACGGTGAGCCAGGCATGGGTGGCATTGCCCGTGTAGTTGTAGTCCACGCCCAGCGCGTTGAGCGCCGCGCCCAGCAGTCCGATGTCGGCGCGGCCGTAGATCTGCCAGATGGTGCCGACCACGTTCCACGGAATCAGCAGCGACAGCGAGACCACGACCAGCACGGCCGAGGCCTTCCAGCCCTGGGCCGGCATGGACAGGGCCAGGGCGATGCCCAGCGGGATCTCCACCAGCAGCACGGCCAGCGAAAAGCCGATCTGGCGCAGCAGGGCCGAGTGCAGTTCCTCGTCGCGCATGACCTGGGCAAACCATTCCGTGCCCACGAACACGCGCCGGTCGGGACTGATGATGTCCTGCACCGAGTAGTTCACCACCGTCATCAGCGGGATGATGGCCGAGAAGGCCACGCAGATGATGACCGGCAGGATCAGCAGCCAGGCCTTCTGGTTGACGGGCTTGATTGAACTCATCTCAGGCACCCCTCAAGCTAATGCACAAACCGCGGCCTACGAGACCGGAGCTACCCAGCTCAGGGACACCGAGCAAGGGCCGCCCCGCCGCAAGGGTGTCGTCCCCCTCCCGCGTCGCGAGAGAGGGGGAAGCGGCGCAGCCGCTCAGGGGGTGCCTCATACCAACTCCTCGTTGACGTAGTAGCAGGTGTGGGGGCCCTGCAGCTGTACCCATACCGTTTCACCCACGGCGGGCAGGAAGGCATCGGCGCCGCAGCGCAGCTTGAGCAGCCGCTCGCCCAGGCGCGCCACCAGCAGCTGGTGCGTGCCCACGTCCTGCACGCGCTCCACCGTGCAGGCCACGGCGCCGGGCGCGTCGGCCGAGGCCAGTGCCAGGTACTCGGGGCGTATGCCCAGGCTCAGCGGCAGGCCGGGCGCCACGCCGGCCAGCGCTTCGGGCAGGGGCAGGTACTGGCCCTCGGCCAGCAGCCGGCCGCCGTCCTGCTGCAGCGGCACGAAGTTCATGCCCGGCGAGCCGATGAAGTGGCCGACGAAGGCGTGGCTGGGCCGCTCGAAAAGCTGGGCGGGCGTGCCCACCTGCACGGCGCGCCCGCGCGTCATGACCACAACGTGCTCGGCAAAGGTCAGGGCCTCCACCTGGTCGTGCGTCACATAGATCAGCGTGAGCCGCAGTTCATGGTGGATCTGCTTGAGCTTGCGGCGCAGCTGCCACTTGAGCTGGGGGTCGATCACCGTGAGCGGCTCGTCGAACAGCACGGCCGACACATCGGGCCGCACCAGGCCCCGGCCCAGCGAGATCTTCTGCTTGGCATCGGCCGACAGGCCGGCCGCGCGCTGGTCGAGCTGGCCGCTCATCTCCAGCATCTCGGCGATCTGGCCGACCCGCGCGCGGATGCGCTCCTCGGGCATGCGGCGGTTCTTCAGCGGAAAGGCCAGGTTCTCGGCCACGGTCATGGTGTCGTAGATCACCGGGAACTGGAACACCTGGGCGATGTTGCGTTCCTGAGGCGTGGCGCGCGTCATGTCGCGGCCGTCGAACAGCACCTTGCCCTGCGAGGGGACCAGCAGGCCCGACATGATGTTGAGCATGGTGGTCTTGCCGCAGCCCGAGGGGCCGAGCAGCGCATAGGCGCCGCCGTCCTCGAAGACCATGCTCAGCGGCAGCAGCGCGTAGTCGCTGTCCTGCTGCGGGTTCGGCTTGTAGGAGTGGGCCAGATCGAGTTCTATGCGGGCCATCTCATCGTCCTCCGGGCCGCGCCGGCGCCAGCAGCAGCGCGCCGTCCGTGCCGAACACGTAGGCATGGGCCGGGTCCAGGTGCAGCGTGACCGCGCTGCCCAGGTCCAGGTGGTGCACGCCCGTGACCTGGGCCACCAGCTCGCCCCAGGGCGTGGTGGCATGCACGAAGGTGTCGGAGCCCGAAATCTCGGCCAGCTCCACCACGCCCTGCAGTGCCAGATCGCCGGGCCGGGACTGCAGGCGCAGGGCGCTGGCGCGCAGGCCCAGGGTCAGTTGGCCGGACGCGGCCAGGTCCGCAGGCAGCGCCACGGGCAGCCGCGCGCCGCCCGGCAGTTGCAGCCCGCCCTCCACGGCACTGGCCGCGATCAGGTTCATGGGCGGATCGCTGAAGGCGCGCGCCACGCGCAGCGAATTCGGCTGATGGAAGACCTCGGCCGTGAGGCCGTACTGCAGCAGTTCGCCCTCATGCAGCACCGCCGTGTAACCACCCAGCAGCAGCGCCTCGCCGGGCTCGGTGGTGGCATAGACCACGGTGGAGTCGCCCGTGGCGAACAGCTGGGTCAGTTCCTCGCGCAGTTCCTCGCGCAGCTTGTAGTCGAGGTTGACCAGGGGCTCGTCCAGCAGCATCAGCGGAGCGCCCTTGGCCAGGGCGCGCGCCAGCGCCACACGCTGCTGCTGGCCGCCCGACAGCTCGGCCGGGTAGCGGTCCAGGAACATCTCGATGTGCAGCCGCTCGGCCAGGGCGCGCACGCGCTGCGCCACGTCGCGGTCGCCGCGCAGCTTGAGCGGCGAGGCGATGTTGTCCGCCACCGTGAGCGAGGGATAGTTGATGAACTGCTGGTAGACCATGGCCACGTTGCGCTCGCGCACGGGCATGCCGGTCACATCGACGCCATCAGCGCGCACACGGCCTTCGGTGGGCACGTCCAGGCCGGCCATGATGCGCATCAGGCTGGTCTTACCGGCCTGCGTGGCACCCAGCAGCACGGTCACCGCGCCGCTTTCCAGTTCAAGGTGCATGGGGTGCAGCCAGGTCTGGCCGCCCACGCGTTTGCTGATTCTCTCCAACACCAGTTCCACGACCGCCCTCACTGACGAGGCCGCCTCGGGGGCAGCGATTGAACAAGGAGAAACATCTCGCTCAAGGCGGCGATTGCGCGCCATCCGAAAGCAAGAACGTGATCATTTTTGTTCTTTCCAGATCGCAGCCCATCAACACATACCCTAGGTGCTGTTCTTTTTTCTTCGTTTTAAAGTTCCCCAACCCACGGCCGGCCAGGGGCAAATGCGCTATAAACCGGTCGCCCCGCCTTGTTTGCCTGAGAACGCACCAGATCTGGAATCGCCGCCGTGAACACCAATCCCCGACAACTACAGCTGCTCGACGAAGTGCGCAGCCGCCAGTCCACTTCGGTGGAGCAGCTGGCCGAGATCCTGGGCGTGACCCTGCAGACCGTGCGCCGCGACATACAGAAGCTGGCCGATGCGGGCCTGATGGTGCGCTTTCACGGCGGCGTGCGCGTGCCCAGCGCCACAGTGGAGAACCTGGGCCACACCCAGCGCCAGGTGCTGCATGCCGAAGGCAAGTCGCGCATTGCGCGCGCCGTGGCCGAGGCCATTCCCAACGGCTGCTCGCTGATCCTGAACATCGGCACCACCACCGAGGCCGTGGCCCAGGCCCTGCTCAAGCACCGGGGCCTGCGCGTGATCACCAACAACCTCAACGTGGCGGCCATCCTCAGCTCCAACGCGGACTGCGAAGTCATCGTGGCCGGCGGCGTGGTGCGCACGCGCGACCGGGGCATCGTGGGCGAGGCGGCCGTGGACTTCATACGCCAGTTCAAGGTGGACATCGCCCTGATCGGCATCTCGGCCATCGAGCCCGATGGCAGCCTGCGCGACTTCGACATGCGCGAGGTCAAGGTGGCCCAGACCATCATTGCCCAGTCGCGCGAGGTCTGGCTGGCCGCAGACCACAGCAAGTTCCACCGCCAGGCCATGGTGGAGCTGGCACGCCTGGACCAGATCGACCGCCTGTTCACCGATACCGCGCCCCCCGCTCCGTTCGATGCCCTTCTGCGCGAAGCCGAAGTGCAATGCGTTGTGGCGCAATAAGTTTTCCGCAGCCGCTGCGCCACCGCCCGCACAGGACACGCGCACCGGCCCTGCTTTTCCTGGATACCGCACCATGACCTATCTGCTTGCCCTGGACCAGGGCACCTCCAGCTCGCGCAGCATCGTCTTCGACACCCAGGGCCGCATCGTGGCCTCGGCCCAGCTGGAGCTGCCGCAGATCTATCCCCGGCCCGGCTGGGTCGAGCACGATCCGCGCGAGATCTGGCGCACCCAGCTGGCCACGGCGCGCGAGGCCCTGGCCAAGGCCGGGCTGGCGGCGGCCGACATCCGCGCCCTGGGCATCACCAACCAGCGCGAGACCACCGTGGTCTGGAACCGCGCCACGGGCCAGCCCATACACCACGCCATCGTCTGGCAGGACCGCCGCGCCGAGCCGCTGTGCGCCCAGCTGCGCGAGGCCGGCCATGCCGACACCATCCAGCGCAAGACCGGCCTGTTGATCGACGCCTATTTCTCGGGCACCAAGCTGCGCTGGATCCTGGACAACGTCAACGGCGCGCGCGCCGCCGCCGAGCGCGGCGAGCTGGCCTTCGGCACCGTGGACAGCTGGCTGATCTGGCAACTCACGGGCGGACGCCGCCATGTGACCGATGTCTCCAACGCCAGCCGCACCATGCTGTTCAACGTCCACACCAACCAGTGGGACGACGATCTGCTGGCGCTGCTGGAGATTCCGCGCGCGCTGATGCCCGAGGTGCTGCCTTCCGCCGCCGATTTCGGCCGCACGGCAGCCGAGGTGCTGGGCGGCGAGATCGCCATCGGCGGCGTGGCCGGCGACCAGCAAAGCGCCCTCTTCGGCCAGGCCTGCTTTTCCGCCGGCATGGCCAAGAACACCTATGGCACGGGCTGCTTCATGCTCATGCACACGGGCGGCGTGTTCCAGACCTCTGCCAACGGCCTGCTGACCACCGCTGCGGCACAGCCCACCGCTGCGCCGGCCTATGCGCTGGAAGGCAGCGTCTTCGTGGGCGGCGCTGTGGTCCAGTGGCTGCGCGACGGGCTGCGCGCCATCGAGCACAGCGGCCAGGTGCAGCAACTGGCCGAGAGCGTGCCCGATTCGGGCGGCGTGATGATGGTGCCGGCCTTCACCGGACTGGGCGCCCCCTACTGGAAGCCCGATGCGCGCGGCACCATCACGGGCCTGACGCGCGGCACCACCATCGCCCACATCGCGCGGGCCGCGCTTGAATCCATCGCCTTCCAGAGCGCCGCCCTGCTGCTGGCCATGAGCCGCGACGCGGTGGCCAGCGGCGGCGCGCCGGTGAGCGAACTGCGCGTGGACGGCGGCGCCTGCGTCAACAACCTGCTCATGCAGTTCCAGGCCGACCTGCTGGGCATTCCCGTCGTGCGCCCGGCCTGCGTGGAGACCACGGCCCTGGGCGCTGCCTACCTGGCGGGCCTGTCCTCGGGCGTATACCAGAGCACCGAGGAACTGTCGGCGCTGTGGAAGGCCGAGCGCCGCTTCGTGCCCACGCTGGACAAGCACCGCGCCGACGAGCTGATGGCACGCTGGGAGCATGCGGTGGCCCAGACCGCGCTGGCGGCCTGACAACGGGCTCACGGCCTTGTTC
The DNA here is from genome assembly GCF_000632165.1 of Delftia sp. RIT313. Taxonomy (NCBI): domain Bacteria; kingdom Pseudomonadati; phylum Pseudomonadota; class Betaproteobacteria; order Burkholderiales; family Comamonadaceae; genus Delftia; species Delftia sp. RIT313. The sequence goes on from NZ_JFYT01000048.1 coordinate 6,789, forward strand.
AGGGCGGCCAGCCTGGTGCTTTCCGGCCTGCTGCTGGCCGGCTGCGCCGCGCCGCCCCAGGCCCTGCCGGCCCCGCAGTCCACGGCATGCGCGCGCCTGCAATGGCTGGGCAGCACCACGATTGCGCGCGAGGAGCCCATCCATGGCGCCACCACCGGCGGCATCTCGGGTCTGGACTATGACGCCCGGCGCGGCGACTTCGTGGCCATCAGCGATGACCGCTCGGCGCGCGGCCCCGCGCGCTGGATGCGCCTGCGCATAGAGCAGCTGGACGCCGGCCAGCGTGCCGGCCCCAACCCCTGGCAGGCGCAGGTCACCGAAGTGCACCCGCTGCTGGATGCCGAGGGCCGCTGGCTGCGCCCGCGCCATGCCGCGCCCGCCACCCAGCCCGTGCCCGACCCCGAAGCCATCCGCCTGCTGCCGGACGGCGGCCTGCTGTGGACCGATGAAGGCGACCCGGGCCGGGGCTTTGGCACCTCGCTGGTGAAAGCCGATGCGCAGGGCCGCCAGCTTGCGCGCTGGTTCCATCCCTTCAAGGACGAGGCCGGCGTGCCGGGCCTGCGCGCGAATTTCGGCTTCGAAGGGCTGGCCGTGACGCCGGACGGCCAACAGGCCTGGCTGGCCCTGGAGGCGCCGCTGCGCCAGGATGGGCCGCGCGCCAGCGCCGGCTCGGCAGGCGCGCCCGTGCGCATCAGCCTGGTCAGCCTGGACGACGGCCGGCTGCTGCGCCAGATCGCCTACCAGCCCGATGCCGTGCCGGCCGCCAGCTGGGCCCTGCCCCAACGCGAGGTCAACGGCATCAGCGAGATTCTGCTGGACGGTCCCGACCATCTGCTGGTGCTGGAGCGCTCCTACAGCCCGGGCCACGGTTTTGGCGCGCGGCTATACCGCATCAGCCTGGAGGCACCTGACACGCTGGCCCTGGCCAGTTTCGCGCAAACGCCGCGACAAGTGGCCGTCAAGCAACTGGTGGCCGATCTGTCCACCGTGCAGCCCGGCCGGATGGACAACATGGAAGCCATGTCCTGGGGCCCGCCGCTGCCCGACGGCACCCGCGTGCTGGTGTTCGCCAGCGACGACAACTTCAACCCGGCGCAGGCCAACCAGATCCTGGTCACCGCCTACCGACCCTCGCCGCCCTGCGCACCCTGAAGGCGCTTCAGGGCGTGGCCTGAACCTGCTCCTGCGGCAGGTAGATGCGCGTCAGCCCGCGCGCAATGGCCTCCACGATCTGCTCGCGCCGCAGGCCGATGTGCTCGGCCATCAGGCGTTCGCTGGCCTGGGCGTCGCGCGCGCGCAGGGCCTGCAGGATTTCCAGGTGCTCGTGCTGGGTGGAGGCGCGCCCCACGCTCTCCATGTCGATCCACCGGATGAAGCGGATGCGCTCGTTCAGGCTAGCCAGCATGCGCCGCAGCTCGGCGTTGCCGGCCATGTCGGCAATGCGCAGATGGAATCCCTCGTCCAGGTCCACCAGTTGCCGGATCGGCGTATCGGAGGCCACGCGCTGGCTCTGCTGCAGGTAGGCCAGGGCCTCGTCGAGCTGGGCATCGGTGGCGCGCTCCACGGCCAGGCGCACGCATTCGCGCTCCACGGCCACGCGGGCCTCGTACAGGTCCAGCGACTCCTTCACGTCCAGTTCGCGCCGCATGTAGCCGCGGCTGGCCGGCAGCAAAAAGCCATCGGCCACCAGCCGCGTCAGTGCCTCGCGCACGGGCGTGCGGCTCACGCCCAGGCGCAGCGCCAGTTCGCTCTCGCTCAGGCGCTCGCCCGGCTTGAATTCGTAGGAGATGGCCATGTCACGCAGCGTGCTGTAGACGCTGGAGCCCCGTTCATGGCGGATGTTGGAGATTTTCATGGCGCCATTGTGCCCTTTGGCGCTGCGCATTCTTTTAAGTATACTGAAATGGATTCTTAAAAACCCCGCCCCCAACCTGCCTGGAGACTCCCGACATGACCACCGCTTTCAATGGCGCCGACGCCATGGTCCGCATGCTGCAGCTCAACGGCGTCAAGCACATCTTCGGCCTGTGCGGCGACACCAGCCTGCCCTTCTACGACGCCATGGCGCGGCTGGACCACGGCATGGACCACATCCTCACGCGGGACGAGCGCAGCGCCGGCTACATGGCCGACGCCTATGCACGCGTCACCGGCAAGGTGGGCGTGTGCGAAGGCCCCAGCGGCGGCGGTGCCACCTACCTGCTGCCCGGCCTGGCCGAGGCAAATGAGTCCTCGGTGCCCGTGCTGGGCATCACCTCGGACGTTTCCGTGGGCGCACGCGGCAAGTTCCCGCTGACCGAACTGGACCAGCAGGCGCTGTACAGGCCCCTGACCAAGTGGAATACCACCATCGACCGCGTGGACCAGATTCCGCACGCCGTGCGCAGCGCCTTTCGCGCCATGACCACGGGCCGGCCCGGCGCCACCCATATCTGCCTGCCCTATGACGTGCAAAAGCACACGCTGGATCCCGCCGATGTCTGGGCCCAGCCAGGGCATGACCACTATCCGGCCTACCGGTCCGCGCCCGATCCGGCGGCCGTGGCCGAGGCTGCCGACCGCCTGGTGGCGGCACGCTGCCCCGTGCTGATCTGCGGCGGCGGCGTGCTCATCGCGGGCGCCAGCGCCGCACTGGATGCGCTGACCACCCTGCTCAATGCGCCCGTGTGCTCCAGCGTCAGCGGCCAGGGCAGCCTGGCGGGCAGCCATCCGCTCAATGCCGGCGTGGTGGGCACCAATGGCGGCGTCGAGGCCACGCGCGCCGTGGTGGCGCAGGCGGACCTGGTGATGTTCATCGGCGCCCGGGCCGGCTCCACCACCACCGAGCACTGGCAGATGCCCTCGCGCAAGGTGACGATCGTCCACCTGGACGTGGACGCCATGACCATAGGCACCAACTACCGCACCGACGTGGCCCTGGTGGGCGACGCCCTGCTGGGCCTGCAGGCGCTGCACGCGGCCGTGCAGCAACGCATCGCCCGCCGCCCCGCCGATGCCGCAGACGGCGCCGCGCTGGCGGCCACCGCGCGCGCCACCAAGCAGGCCTTCTTCGCACCACTGGCGGCCTCGCTGGAGCGCCCCATCAAGCCCGAGCGCGTGGTGGACACGCTCAACCGCCTGCTGCCCGCGCGCGCCATCGTGGTGGCCGACCCCGGCACGCCCTGCCCCTACTTCACGGCCTATTTCGACGCGCCCCAGGCCGGCCGGCACTTCATCACCAACCGCGCGCACGGGGCGCTGGGCTTTGCCATGTCCGCCGGCTTTGGCGCCGCCATCGGCCAGCCCGATTCCGTGGTGGTCGCGGTCATGGGCGACGGCAGCTTCGGCTTCACCTGCGGCGAGCTGGAAACCATCGTGCGCCGCAATGTGCCGCTGAAGATGATCGTGTTCTCCAACAGCGTGTTCGGCTGGATCAAGGCCAGCCAGAAGTCCGGCTACGATGAACGCTACTTTTCAGTCGACTTCAACCGCACCCACCATGCCCGCGTGGCCGAGGCCTTCGGCGTCAAGGCCTGGCAGGTGCATGACCCGGCAGATCTCGAAGCCGCGCTCAAGGCCGCGCTGATGCACGACGGCCCGGCGCTGGTGGATGTGATCTCGCAAGAGCTCCAGGACACGGCCGTGCCGGTGAGCCAGTGGATGGGTTGACTCCAGGCCCCACGCACAGATTCCCGATTTCCTGCCCGCCAATGCGCTTGAAAAGGAGCCTTCCCATGCCCCATACCCCCTCACGCCGCCAGCTGCTGCTGGCCACGGCCGCCGCATGCTTGCTGGGGCCGGCCGGCACGGCATCCGCGCAGGGCGCCGCCCCGCTCAAGCTGGTCATCACCTTCCCGCCGGGGGGCAGCACCGACATCGCCGCCCGCATACTGCAGCCGCGCCTGGGCGAGGTGGCCGGCCGCCCGGTGATCGTGGAGAACCGCCCCGGCGCCGCCAGCCAGATCGCCACCCAGTACGTGGCCAAGTCCGCCCCGGACGGCAACACCCTGCTGTTCAGCTTCGACACCCATGCCATCAATCCCATCGCCAAGTCCCGGCTGCCCTACGACACCTTCAAGGACTTCACGGGCGTGTCGCTGGCGCTGCGCTTCCCGCTGGTGATCGGTGCCTCGGCCTCGGTGCCCGCCAGGGACCTGGCCGGCTTCCTGGAGCTGGCGCGGCGCAACCCGGGCAAATACAGCTACGCATCGACCGGCCTGGGGTCCATGAACCACCTGGTGATGGAGGACATCAAGCGCCGCTCGGGCACCTACGTGCTGCACGTGCCCTACGGCGGCGGCGGCCCGGCCGTGCAGGCCGTGCTGGGCAATGTGTCCGACCTCACCCTGCTCAGCTACGCGGCGCTGCGCGGCCAGATTTCGGCGGGCAAGATCAAGCCGCTGGCGGTGACCGGCCTCAAGCGCCTGCCCGAGCTGCCCGACGTGCCCACCGTGGCCGAGTCCGGCTTCCCGGGCTTCGAGGCCTATTCGTGGATCGGCGTTTTCGCACCTTCCGCCACGCCGGCAGCCACGGTGCACAAGCTCACCGAAGACTTCCAGGCCACGCTGAACACGCCCGACATCCGCAGCAAGCTCATGCAGTCGGGCTTTGAAGTCATGGCCACGGACGGACCCGCCCTCGACCGCTGGGTGCGCCAGGAATATGAGCGCTGGGGCCGCTTCGTGCGCGACAACAAGGTCCAGCTCGAAGACTGAGAATCCGGACGGCCCTCCCTTACACCACACAGGAGCATTCATGGCACTTCCGCTGGACCACATCGTCATCGCCGTGCACGACCTCGAGGCCGCCGTGGCGGACTACCGCGCGCTGGGTTTTCAGGTCGCCATCGGCGGCCGCCATCCGGGCCGCACCTCGCACAACGCACTGGTCGTGTTTGCCGACGGCGCCTACCTGGAGATCATTGCCTGGACCGCCCCGGCGCCCGAAGAGCGCTGGTACCGCACGCTGCGCGACCATGGCGAAGGGCTGGTGGACTTCGCCCTGCTGCCCCAAAGCACCGCCCAGGCCCTGGCCGAAGCACGCGGGCGGGGTCTGGATACCCTGGTCGGCCCCGTGGACGGAGGCCGCGTGCGCCCCGATGGCGCGCAACTGCTGTGGCAGACGGCGCGCCACGCCACGCCCGACCTGCCCTTCCTGTGCGGCGACGTCACGCCGCGCGCGCTGCGCGTGCCCGAGGGCAGCGTGCGCGAGCATCCCAACGGCGCACTGGGCGTGGCCTCGCTGACCGTCGCCGTGCACGACCTGGACGCCAGCCTGGACCGCTACCGGGCGCTGCTGGGCCCGGGCCTGCCGCTGCAGAGGCTGGACGACCAGGGCGCGCGGCTGGCATTGCCGGGGTTCGACCTGCTGCTGCAAGGCGCGCAGGCACTGGCGGCCACCGACGCATTGCGCCAGCGCCTTGCCACGCGCGGAGAGGGTCCTTGCGCGCTCACCCTGCGCCAGCGGCCCGGCGCCCCGGCACAGCCCCTGGACCTGGCCGCCAGCCATGGCGTGGACATGCGCTGGCACGGTGGGAACACGCTCTAAACTCTTCGTTTTCCTTCTCCACCGCCACCAGCATGAACACCGTTTCCACAGCCTCCCCTGTCATCGCCTTCATCGGTGGCGGCAACATGGCCAGCGCCATCATCGGCGGACTGATCGGCCAGGGCCAATCCGCAGACCGCATCGTCGTCGTCGAACCCTTCGAGGCTGCGCGCGACGCGCTGCGCACGAACTTCGGCATCACGGCGCATGCCGATGCCGCGGCCGCCGCCAGCGCGCTGGACGGTGCCGGCATCGTGGTCTGGGCCGTCAAGCCCCAGACCTTCAAGGAAGCCGCCCAGGCCGTGGCGCCGCACACCGCCCAGGCCCTGCACCTGAGCGTGGCCGCCGGCATTCCCACGGACTCCATCGCCCAGTGGCTGGGCACGGGCCGCATCGTGCGCGCCATGCCCAACACGCCAGCCCTGGTGGGCAAAGGCATGACGGGCCTGTTCGCCCGCGCCGAGGTCGATGCCGCAGGCAAGAGCGCCATCGAGCAGGTCGTTGCCACCACGGGCCAGTTCGTCTGGGTCGACCAGGAAGCGCACCTGGACGCCGTGACCGCCCTGTCGGGCTCGGGCCCGGCCTATGTCTTCCTGTTCCTCGAAGCCATGACACAGGCCGGCGTGGACATGGGCCTCACGGCCGAGCAGTCCTACCGCCTGGGCGTGGCCACCTTCCAGGGCGCCTCGGAACTGGCCGCCCGCTCCACCGAAAGCGCCGACGTGCTGCGCCAGCGCGTGACCAGCAAGGGCGGCACCACCCACGCCGCCATCACCCACATGCAGGCGCAACAGGTGCCCGAGCATTTCGTGGCCGCCATGCGGGCAGCGGAAACACGGGCCAAGGAGCTGGCCGCCGAATTCGGCAGGTAGGACACGCCCGCGCGCGCCCCTCTTTGTGGTGGCAAGGGGACGGTGCGCCAGATTCCTGCAAAAACCAGATAGTTCTGATGGTGGAAGCAAGCGGCACTCGGTAGAAATCGGCAATTGACCGGCAGCGCGGAAAGCCCCGCGCCGGTCATGACCTGCCACCGCAGTTTCCACCAAGCATCCGCCTCGGCGGGACGTGCATCGCCTGCCCGCCCCTGTCCATGGCTTGCCTTGGATTCGCTGCATCCAAGGAGAAAGCATGCGTTTCCACCCCCCTTCCTTGCCCAGGCGCTGCGGCAGCAAGCCGGCCCTGGCGGCATGCCTGCTCTGGGCATCGGCTGGCCTGGCCCACGCAGTACCCGGCCCCTCCCAAGGTCCTGCCCACCACCGCGCGCACTCACCAGCGCACTCACCAGCACATGCCCCAGTGCATGGCTCCGCGCAGGCCCGGCAGATACAGCACGCGCTGCAGGGCATGTCCGTGCCGTTCGAGGCCAACAGCGGCCAGTTCGACCCTGCCGTGGCCTTCACGGGCCGCACCTTCGCGGGCGCGATCCACGTCACCCGCCAGGGCCAGATCGTCTACAGCCTGGCCGCGCCCACGCAGCAGCAGGGCGTGACCTCGGCACCCCCGCCCGAGATGCCTCCCCAAGCACCTCCCAAGAAGCCGCCCAGGACGCCCGCAGGTACCAAACCCCAGGCACCGCCCCAGACCCCTCCGGCCACCCAGCCCCTGTCCGGCTGGAGCCTCACCGAAACCCTGGCCGGCGCGCTGCCGCTGTCGCCCACGGGCGGCGAGGCCGCCGCCACCCAGATCACCCGCTTCAGCGGCCCCCACAGCTACCAGCCAGCCAACTACCGCAACCTGCACCTGGGCCAGGCCTGGCCCGGCGTGCAGGTGGAGCTGGCCGTGCGCGGCGCCAATGTGGAAAAGCTCTTCCACGTGGCCCCGCAGGCCGACCCCGGGCAGATCCAGGTGCGCGTGGACGGCGCGCTGTCCCTGCGCCTGGGCAAAGGCGGCGAACTGATCGCCGCCACAGGCCATGGCGACGTGGCCTATACGGCGCCCGTGGCGTTCCAGGAAGTTGCGGGGCGGCGCGTGGAGGTGCCCGTGCAGTACGCTCTCAACAGCCGGGGCGATGGCTACGGTTTCGCACTGGGGGCGTATGACCGGGCGCTGCCGCTGGTAATCGACCCCTTCCTGCAGAGCACCTACCTGGGCGGTTCTAACTACGATGTCATTACCGCCCTGGTCGTGACCCCTTCGGGGCAGGTGCTGGTGGCCGGCAGAACCGAGTCCAGCGATTTCCCAGGCACCGCCGGCGGTGCCCAGCCCTCCAGCGGCACGAGCAACCTCTTTGTGGCACGCTTGTCCGGCGACCTGCGCACCCTGGAGCAAAGCACTTATCTGGGCGATGGAGGCATCCCCCGCAGCATGGCCATCTTGCCCTCGGGCGATGTGGTGGTGGGGGGCACCATCTGGAGCGGAAATCTTCCTGGCACGGAGAACGGAGCGCAACCGGCAAAGCCAGCAAGCGGCTCTGGCTTTGTCACCCGCCTGTCGGCCGATCTGCGCGCCGTCTCCCCCCAGGCCATCACCTTCCCGCCCCAGGCCGATCAGGTGCTTACCGCGACCGGCGACACCTTCCAGATCAGCCCGATCGCCACGGCCAATTCCGGCCTGGCCGTGAACTACACCGCCCATACGCCGGCCGTGTGCACCGTCTCGGGCACCACGGTCACCATGGTGGATGCGGGCCCCTGCATGCTGGAGGCCTGGCTGCCCAGCGTGCCCGGCCAGTGGCTGGCAGCCAACGGCATCTTCGTGACCCTGCAGATCCGCAGGCCGCAGGTGATCTCCTTCCCGGCCCAGGCCGACCAGCCCTTCACGGCCGGCGCCAGCTTCGACCTCGGCCCGCCCGCCACGGCCACTTCGAACCTGCCGGTGGACTACGCCAGCACCACGCCCGGCGTTTGCACGGTCTCGGGCGCCACGGTGACCATGGTCAGCGCAGGCATCTGCAGGGTCACAGCCAGCCAGCCGGGCAACACGCTGTGGCTGGCGGCCACTGACGTGTCGCAGGACATCGAACTGGTGGCCAGCACCGTTTCACCTCCGTCGCCACTCCCGCCGCCTCCTCCTCCCGCACCCGGCCCGGGACCCGGCGCTGCGTCCCCCGTGCCCGTGCCCACCCTGGGCCCCTGGGCCCTGGCCTGGCTGGGCACGCTGGCGGCAGGCCTTGGCGCCATCTCGCTGCGCCGCCGGGCGCGCCATAGCAGCGCTCGCTAGCAACGCACGCGTGGCCGGGCAGGAGGGGGTAGCCCCCGTGCCGGTCACGCCCCAGGAACCCGGCCCCGCCAGGCCTCCGCCTGCGGGGCTCACGCCCGGAGGCAGGCTTGCCTCGGGGCGGCCGCATTCAGGGAGACCCCATGAGCCTCTTTCTTCAGCCTGCGCCCTGGCTCCGGTGGCGCAGCACAAGCCGCACAGCCCTCCTCTGGCTCGCCATGGCAGCAGCCGCATGCATGGCCGCCAGCACCGCCCATGCAGCGCCGGGTGAGAGACCCGGTGCGGCGCAGTTGCAGCATGCGAAGCAGGCCCTGCAGGGCCTGTCCATGCCCTTCGAAGCCAACAGCGGCCAGTTCGACCCGGCCGTGGCCTTCATGGGCCGGACCTTCGCGGGCGCCGTCCATGTCACGCACCAGGGGCAGATCGTGTACGGCCTGCCCGGGCCCGACACGGGACGGCTGGCGGACTGGGCAAGAAGCAAAGCGGCCGGCGGTGCGCCCAAGAGCGCCCCCATCCTGCGGCCCGGCTGGAGTCTCACGGAAACCCTGGTCGGCGCGCTGCCGCTGTCGCCCTCGGGCGGCGAGGCAGCCGGCACCCAGATCACCCGCTTCAGCGGCCCGCACCGCTACCAGCCGGCCACCTACCGCAACCTCCACCTGGGCCAGGCCTGGACCGGCGTGCAGGTGGAGCTGGCCGTGCGCGGCACCAATGTGGAAAAGCTCTTTCACGTGGCGCCGCAGGCCGACCCCGGGCAGATCCAGGTGCGCGTGGACGGCGCGCTGTCCCTGCGCCTGGGCGAAGGCGGCGAACTGGTGGCCGCCACAGGCCATGGCGATGTGGCCTATACCGCGCCCGTGGCCTTCCAGGAAGTTGCGGGGCAGCGCGTGGAGGTGCCTGTGCAGTACGCCCTCAACAGCCAGGGCGATGGCTACGGGTTCGCACTGGGAGCGTATGACCGGGCGCTGCCGCTGGTGATCGATCCACTGCTGCAGAGCATCTATCTGGGCAGCCCCGAGAGTTCCTGGATAGAGGCCATAGCCACAGCCGCCCCTTCAGGCGACGTGCTGCTGGCCGGCACTACCCTTTCCAACCGATTCCCCGGCACTGCGGGTGGAGCGCAGCCTGCGAGCCCCCCTGGCATATTTGCATTGCATGGCTTCGTCGCCCGGCTGTCCAGTGATCTGAGCCGCCTGATACAGAGCACCTACCTGAGCGGGTCGTGGGGCAGCCAGATCCACGCACTGGCCGTCACAGCGTCGGGTGACGTGGTGGTAAGCGGCGAGACGATGACCAGCGATTTTCCCGGCACGGCCGGGGGAGCACAGCCTGTGTCGCTCAGCGTTCCTGCGGGCTTCGTCGCCCGGCTTTCCGGCGACCTGCGCACCCTGGAGCAGAGCACCTATCTGACCGGAGACGGCTGGGTGGTCGCCACTGCCCTGGCCCTTCCTGCCTCGGGGGAGGTCGTGGTGGCCGGGGACACCCTTGCCAAGGACCTGCCCCGCGCGGCCAACGGAGCCCAGCCCGCCCTCAGCGCCGATCGTGACGGCTTCGTCATGCGCCTGTCCGCCGACCTGCGCACCGTGGTGCAAAGCACCTATCTGGGCGGGACGGGAGCGGAGAGTATCTCCAATATCGCCATCGGACCTTCAGGAGAGATACTCGCCGGCGGGCAGACCCAATCCCCCGATCTGCCTGCCACGGCGCACGCAGCCCAGCCAGACATCAGCGGCGATGCCGACGGCTTCATCGCATTGCTTTCAGGCGATCTGCGCACCCTGGTGCGCAGCTCCTACCTGGGGGGGAACGGCTGGGAGACACTCTCGGCATTGGCCTTCCACCCCTCGGGAGAGATCGTTGCAGCCGGGCAAACATCGTCCTCTGGCTTTCCTGGCACGAGCGGTGGTGCGCAGCCTGCCAGCAATGGCAACTACCCCGGCTACATCACAAGGCTGTCCGCCGATCTGCGCACCCTGTTGCAGAGCACCTATCTGGGCGGCGCAAACCCAGACTGGATCGCTGCCCTGGCCATCGCTCCTTCGGGCGAGATCCTGGTGGCCGGCAACACCTCATCCGACAATTTTCCCGGCATGGCGGGCGCCATTGAGCCTGTCTACGGTGGCGGATTGCAAACCGGCTACGTGGCACGCCTGTCGGACGATCTGCGCACCTTGGAGCAAAGCACCTACCTGGGCGCAAGGGGCCTGGATGGTGTCACCGCGCTGCACATCACTGCTTCTGGCGAGCTTCTGGCCGGGGGCTACTCCGGAGCACTGTTCACGAACCCTGATGCCTTTGTCTCACTCCTGACCGTGGACCTGCGCGCCGTCTCCCCCCAGACCATCACCTTTGCGCCACAGGCCAGCCAGGTCCTCGGCAGCCCTGGCTCCACCTTCACCATAGACCCTCCCGCCATGGCCAGCTCCGGCCTGCCGGTGGACTACGGCAGCGCCACCCCGGCCATCTGCACCGTCTCGGGCACCACCGTCACAATGCTCGATGACGGCATCTGCACGCTGGTCGCCCGCCAGGCGGGCAATGCCCAGTGGCAGGCCGCCGACGCAAGCGCCGATGTCCGCATCCGCAGAGCCCAGGCCATCCGCTTCCCGGCCCAGGCCAGCCGGACCTTCGAGGCGGGAACGGTCTTTGCCATCGACCCGCCCGCCACGGCCAGCTCCGGCCTGCCGGTGGAATACGCCAGCACGACCCCAGGCATCTGCACGGTCTCGGGCAACAGGGTCACGATGGCGGGCGAAGGCATCTGCACGGTGACCGCCAGCCAGCCCGGCGATGCGCGGTGGATGCCGGCCACCGGCGTGGCGCAGGACATCGAGCTGACTGCGGTTGTGCCGCCTCCTGTAACTCCCCCCGTAATTCCCCCTGTGACACCTCCTGTGACTCCACCCGTGCCGCCGCCCGCTCCAGCGCCCATTCCCGCACTCGGCGCCTGGCCGCTGGCGCTGCTGGGTGCCATGGCGGCAGGCTTCGGTGCGCACGCACTGCGGCGGCGTGGCGTCTTCAGCGCAAGGCAAATCCCAGCGCCACGCCTGCGAACAGGGCGGCACCGATCCAGTGGCTCTTGCTGAAGGCGACGAAGCAGCCCTCGCGCGTGCGGTGGCGGATCAGGGTGAAGTGCCAGATCACCTGGGCCGCGGCCACGGCCAGGCCCAGCCAGAAAGGCCAGGCCAGGCCATAGGGCGCCAGCGCCCAGATAGTGAGCAGGCCGCAGAGCACGAAAAAGCCCATGACGGCCACCACGTCGAAGCGGCCCAGGGTGATGGCCGAGGTCTTCATGCCGATCCTGAGGTCGTCGTCGCGGTCCACCATGGCGTATTCGGTGTCATAGGCCAGCACCAGGAACATGTTGGCGAGCCACAGAATCCAGGCCGTGGCCGGCACCTGGCCCTGCACGGCGGCGAAGGCGATGACGATGCCGAAGTTGAAGGCAATGCCCAGGAAGGCCTGGGGCATGGCGAAGAAGCGTTTGGTGAACGGGTAGAGGATGGTGAACAGCACGGCGGGCACGGACCAGGCCACGGCCTCCCAGCGCGTGGTCAGCACCAGGCCCAGCGAGACCAGGGCCAGGGCCGCGCCCAGCAGCGCGGCCTCCTTGACCGAGACCTGCCCCGAGGTGATGGGCCGCTGCGTGGTGCGCTTGACGTGGCGGTCGAAGTCGCGGTCGGCGATGTCGTTGATGCAGCAGCCGGCGCTGCGCATCAGCACCGTGCCCAGCACGAAGACCACCAGCAGATGCCAGCCCGGAAACCCGCCCGCTGCCACCCACAGTGCGGCCAGCGTGGGCCAGACCAGGACCAGCCAGCCGGCCGGCCGGTTGAAGCGGACCAGGTCCAGGTAGAGCGACAGTTTGCTGCGCCGGGGCGCAGGCATGGGCGTAGAGGAGGTGGTGGGCATGGCGTCTGGGCGCCGATGGCGGCCGTGGGCCGACCATCGCACGCATCACATTCGAAAATGCCCGCATTGTCGCCGCTGGGCGGGCGGGCTCGGCGGCGCGCCTCAGCAGCGCCTGCCGGCAACGCGGGTTTGCGCCCACTCCACGGCACAGATCACCAGCGCCATCCAGGCCAGGCCCAGCAGCCAGCCGGCCAGCACATCGCTGCCATAGTGCACGCGCAGCACCACGCGGCTGGTGCCCACGCCCAGGGCGACAGCCAGGGCCGCCAGACCCACGGGCCAGCGCCAGGCCGGGCGCAGGTACGGCAGCAGCAGCCAGGCCAGCATCAGATAGAGCACGAAGGTGCCCGCGCTGTGGCCGCTGGGGAAGCTGAAGCCGCCTTCAGGCACCCAGCCACCCACGGGGCGCGGACGGCCCACGCTGGTCTTGATGGCGCGTATCCACAGGCCCACGCCAGCCGTGGCCACCACCCAGGCGGCCGCATGCAGCCAGTCGCGCCGCCACAGCAGCAGCGCCAGCACGGCGGCCGACAGCGACACCATCCAGGCCACATTGCCCAGTTGGGTGAAGGCGACCACGGGGCGCACCCAGGCATCGGTGGCATGGCCGGCCAGCCACAGGTGCAGGGCCTCGTCGAGCACCGGCCAGTCGGTGCAGGTGGCGCAGCCTGCGGGCTGGGCCAGGCCCAGCATGTCGCGCACCATCACGGCCAGTGCCAGCAAGGCCAGCACGCCGGCGGCAGCCAGGCCCAGCCATGCGGCCCGCGGCATGGGCAGGCCTGCGTGGCGCAGCCGGGCCGTGGCAGGCAGGCGCAGATAGAAAAAAAGGCCGCCCAGGGCGGCCAGTACCAGGCACAGGCCGCCCGTGGCGGCGTGTGCGTCAATCCAGGTCCAGAGCATGCGGTGGCATCACTCCCGGGCCAGGGTGGGTACGCGGGAAGACTGGGGTTTGCGCAGCATCAGTCTTCGAGCAGGGCGCGCAGCATCCAGGCGGTCTGCTCGTGCACGGTCAGGCGCTGGGTCAGCAGGTCGGCCGTGGGTTCGTCGCTGGCCTTGTCGGCCAGGGGGAACAGACTGCGCGCCGTGCGGGCCACGGCCTCGTGGCCGGCGACCAGGATGCGCACCATCTCCAGGGCCTTGGGCGGATCGTGGGGCACGTCGGCCAGGCTGGTGAGCTTGCCGAAGTCGGCATAGGAGCCCGGCGCGAAATGGCCCAGCGCACGGATGCGCTCGGCGATGGGGTCGACGGCGTTCCACAGCTCCGTGTACTGCCCCATGAACATGGTGTGCAGCGTGTTGAACATCGGGCCGGTGACGTTCCAGTGGAAATTGTGCGTGGTCAGATACAGCGTGTAGGTGTCGGCCAGCAGGGCCGACAGGCCCTTGGCGATGGCCGCGCGGTCCTTGTCGCTGATGCCGATATGGATGGCGGAGGAGCGCACGGACGCCGGTGCCACGTCGGCCAGTGCGGCCTTTGCAGGCTGCACTGCCTTGTCCGCCTTGTCGGCCTGCACGGCCTCTGGCTTCTTTGCACCGGACTTGTCTTTGCTGGCATTTTTGGCCATGGGATCCCTTTCAGCTTCGTACAAACGGAAGATGCTCCCGGCAGGTCGCCCGGGAGCCAGTTGCAACGATAACGCAAGCGCAGCGGCCCCACAGGCCCGACTCGCGCGCCGGTGCGGTCATCAGGACAGGCGTTTGACGCCGGGCAAGGCGCAGGCGTAGACGGCGTTGCGCAGGGCGGCGATGGCCTCGTAGCGCGTGAAGCTGCGGCGCCAGGCCAGGACTACGCGGCGTGTCGGCGGGGCCGAGCCGTCGTCCTCGAGGATGGGCAGGTAGCGGATATGCGGCTCGTCGGTCTTGCGGCGGCGCGCCGTGGTCTCCAGCGCATCGGCGGGCACGGACAGGCGCGGCACCAGGGTCACGCCCATGCCGGCGGCCACCATGTGCTTGATGGTCTCCAGCGACGAGCCTTCGAAGGTGCGGCGAATGCCTTCGGCATTGCTGGCATAGCGTGCGAACTCGGGACAGACCTGGAGCACATGGTCGCGGAAGCAGTGGCCCGAGCCCAGCAGCAGCATGGTCTCGTTCTTGAGATCACTGGTGGAGACATGGTCCTTCTGGGCCAGCGCATGGGTGCTGGGAACGGCGGCCATGAAGGGCTCGTCGTACAGCGGCGCCAGCGCCAGGCCGGTGTCGGGGAAGGGCTCGGCGACGATGGCGCAGTCGATCTCGCCCGTGCGCAGCATCTCCAGCAGCTTGATGGTGTAGTTCTCCTGCAGCATCAGCGGCATCTGCGGCGTGCGCATGATGGAGTTGCGCACCAGGTCCGGCAGCAGGTAGGGGCCGATGGTGTAGATCACACCCAGGGTGAGCACGCCGGACAGCGGGTCCTTGCCGCGCTTGGCGATTTCCTTAATCTCGGCGGCCTGCTCCAGCACGCTTTGCGCCTGACGGATGATCTCCTCGCCCAGCGACGTGACCGACACTTCGCCGGCACTGCGCTCGAAGAGCTTGACATCGAGCTCCTCCTCCAGCTTCTTGATCGCCACGGACAACGTGGGCTGGGACACATAACAGGCTTCGGCGGCGCGGCCAAAATGCTTTTCACGTGCCACGGCCACGATGTATTTGAGTTCGGTAAGTGTCATTGGCGAGCTGTGTCTGGGAGGGAGCCTCGGAAAATACGATGGTCTTACACCAAGAACCTGTGCCGGAACCTTTGTGCAATCAGGCCTTGCGGCCGGCTTGCCGGGGTGCTCCCCTCAAAAGTTCCTGCACAGGTTCTAGGATTTGTCCTAATTCGATTGTGCCAGTCCTCGTCCGCGCATGACCACTGCGCGCTCCCCGACCCGCCGGCTTTTTGTATTTATCCACCTAGTGCAACGGCCGGCGCATCCGGTCGCGTTGCTGCATGAGCTGGTCCATGCCTATCAATGCAGCCAGGCCTATGGCCACGATCACGGTAAAGACCGGAAGGTCCAGGGCGCTGATCACGGCAAAGCCTTGCGGCCTAGCATAACGCTGTGTCTCTGAAATGCATACGAAGTCCGCTGCGGCCATGCCGGTGTAGTGCATGGAACAGACCGCCGCGCCCATGACGGCGGCGGCCAGCGCACGCATGCCCGGCGAGCTGGTGCGAAACGACAGCCACAGCGCGGCGCTGGCAGCCGCCACGGCGATGCCCACGGACAGCAGCACGGTGGGAACGGACCAGACGATGAAGCCCGGAAAGCGCATGCCATACATGCCCAGGTAATGCATGAAGGCCACGCCCAGGCCCAGCAGGGTGCCCGCGCCCAGCACGCGCGCCCCGCTTTCGGGCCGCCGCGCGACAAAGGCCAGCGCCACCGAGGTGGCGGCAACGGCGGCGCACAGGGACAGCAGGGTTTCGACCATGGAGTAGCCCGAACCCATTCCCAGGTTCAGCGCCAGCATGCCCGTGAAATGCATGGACCACACGCCGATGCCGCCCAGCGCCGTGCCCGCCGCCAGCAGGTTCAGCCAGCTGATGCCCTCGCGTCCCCGGATGCGCTGCGCCGCAGTCAGGGCCACGAAGGAGCCCAATACGGCAATGCCATACGACAGGACCACCAGGCCCATGCGCCAGGAGGTCTCGACGATCTCATTCGCTTGAACGGCTTCATTCATGTTGGCAGCTCCTCATTCGCAGAAAAATGGGACAACACAAGAGTGATCGCGGCCGTCCTCCCCGTGGGGGAGGCTTGGCAGGCCATCCCCTCCCGGATGGAGCTACCCTGTTTTTTGTGACTCAATGTACCAAAAGGTCACAAATATTCAATGCCGTAACGGGACGGCGCTGTCACCGCCAGGACGGCATGAAGCGCTCCATTTCGATGGCTACAACGCGCGTGGGAACCATGTCTGGCGCGGGCTGCAGGCCTGCGGAAGATGCCGCTGCCAGGCCGCGCCTGGACACGTAAAAATACGTAACACAGCCACCCAGCAAAAATGGAACGAACCGATCAGGCCTTGAGGAATTCGGCCTTGCCGCCCAGCCAGCGGCCCACATGGCGCTGCGCCAGTTGCGGGTGCTGCTCCAGCATGCGCGGCGCCAGCTCGCGGGCCCAGTCGAGCAGCATGAGGTCCTGCTCCAGATCGGCGAAGCGCAGCATGGGAGCGCCGGACTGGCGCGCGCCCAGGAATTCGCCGGGGCCGCGGATCTCCAGGTCGCGCCGCGCGATCTCGAAGCCGTCATTGGTCTCGGCCATGGCACGCAGCCGGTCCTTGGCCGTCTCGCCCAGGCGCCCACTGTCCCCCACCGAATACAGCAGCACGCAGGCCGAGGCCGCCGCCCCCCGCCCCACGCGCCCGCGCAGCTGGTGCAACTGCGACAGGCCGAAGCGCTCCGCATGCTCGATGACCATGAGCGAGGCGTTGGGCACGTCCACGCCCACTTCGATCACCGTGGTGGAGACCAGCACGCCCATGACCCCGGCGGAGAACAGCTCCATCACGGCCTTCTTCTCGGCCGTGGGCATGCGCGAGTGCAGCAGGCCGACCATGACGTCGGGCAGCATCTCGCTCAGATAGGCATGGGTGGCCGTGGCGTTGGACAGGTCCAGCGCCTCGCTTTCCTCGATCAGCGGGCAGACCCAGTAGACCTGTCGCCCTTCCGCGACCTGGGCGCCTATGCGCTCGATGACCTCGTCCTTGCGGCTGTCGGCAATGAGCTTGGTGACGATGGGCGTGCGGCCCGGCGGCAGTTCGTCGATGGTGGACACATCCAGGTCGGCGTAGTAGCTCATGGCCAGGGTGCGCGGGATGGGCGTGGCGCTCATCATCAGCAGATGGGGCTCCATGCCCGAGGCCGCGAGCTTCTGGCGCAGCGCCAGCCGCTGGGCCACGCCGAAGCGGTGCTGCTCATCGATGACGGCCAGCGCCAGGTTCTTGAACTGCACCTGGTCCTGGATGACGGCGTGCGTGCCCACGACCAGGGCCGCCTCGCCGCTGTGGACCAGCTCCAGCATGGCGGTGCGCTCCTTCTTCTTCTGTGCGCCGGCCAGCCAGGCCACGCGCTTGCCCAGCGGGGCCAGCAGCGGCTCCAGCCAGCCGACCAGCTTGCCGAAATGCTGCTCGGCCAGGATTTCGGTGGGCGCCATCAGCGCGCACTGCCAGCCGGCCTCGATGCAGGCCACGGCCGACAGCGCCGCCACCACGGTCTTGCCCGATCCCACATCGCCCTGCAGCAGCCGGTGCATGGGCATGCGGCGCTCCATGTCGGCAAGGATCTCGGCCACCACGCGCTGCTGGGCGCCGGTCAGGCCAAAGGGCAATTGGTCCAGGAACTGGCGCGCCAGACCCTGGGCGCTGTCCATGGGCTGGGCGCGCAGCACGGGTGCCCTGAGCCGCGCGCGCTCGCGCTTGGCCTCGTATTGGGACAGTTGCTGGGCCAGCAGCTCCTCGGCCTTCAGGCGCTGCCAGGCCGGGTGCGAATGGTCTTCCAGCGTGGCCAGGGCCACATCGGGCGTGGGGTGGTGCAGGAACTGCAGCGCATCGCGCAGGCTGAACAGCGGCGGCAGCCCGCCGTTGCCATGGAACTGCGCCACGGGCGGATGCTCGCCCTGGGGCAGCGTATCGGAGAGATCGGCGCGCAGCATGGCGGTGGCTGCCGCGCGGCGGATGTAGGCCTGGGGCAGGCCCGCCACCGTGGGATAGACGGGCGTAAGCGCCGTGGGCAGGTCGCCGCCCGCCGCGCGAAACGCCGGGTGCAGCATCTGCCGGCCCCAGAAGCCGCCCTTGACCTCGCCGCGGATGCGCAGCCGCGCGCCCACGGACAGGGTCTTCTGGTGCGAGGGGTAGAAGCTGAAGAAGGTCAGCACGCACTCGGCCGTGCCATCGTCCACCGTGACCTTGAGCATGCGGCGCGGGCGCAGTTGCACCTCGCTGTGGGTCACCGTGGCCTCGATCTGCACCGTGTCGCCCTCGCGGGCATTGCGCAGCGCAGTGATGCGCGTCTCGTCCTCATAGCGCAGCGGCAGGTGCAGGGCCAGATCGATGTCGCGCACCAGGCCCATCTTCTGCAGCGCCTTCTGCGCGGCGCTGGCTGCGGGCTTGGCGGGCGCTGCTGGCTTGTCTCCCGCCTTGTCCGCTGCCTTGCCGCCCTTGCCTGCGGCCTTTCCCTTGCCGGCACGCGCGGCCTTGCCGCCGGGGGCGTCACGCCCCAGATCTGGGAAGGCAGAGGAGACGTTCAAGGGCATGGGCTATCCTGTTTCAGAGCATGCGCATGGACATGGGCGGGCATGCAGCATAGTGTATGAATATACAGGTGTAGGCAACACGCCACGTTCATGCCGGATGCCCTTGCCCAAAGCACCCTTGAGGCCCCGGGTCTCTGGGGAAGCCGCTACCATGCACGCTGACGTTACGTAGTGTTACCCCGCCACCGAATGCCATGTTGAAGCGTATCAATGTCCAGCATGTCACTCTGGGCATGTTCCTGCACGAGTTCTGCGGCTCCTGGATGGAGCATCCTTTTTGGCGAACCCGTTTCCTGCTCCGCTCCGAGGCCGACCTCCAGCGCCTGCGCTCCACCTCCATCCAGGAGGTCTGGATCGACGTGCGCAAGGGCCTGGACGTGGGTGTCCAGGTGCCTTGCCTGCGCTTTGACCCGCAGGACGAGCTTCGCCACCAGATCCCGGACAGCGCCCGCCCTGTCTCCGAGCAGAGCACGGCCCCCATTTCCACCGCTACCGAGCTGCGCCGCGCCGCCCAGACCTGCGTGCAGGCCAAGCAATTGCTCAGCCGCCTGTTCAGCGACGCACGGCTGGGCCGGCCCGTGGACGCCACGGCCGCCGGGCAACTGGTGGACGATGTGACGGCCTCCGTGGCGCGCAATCCCCACGCCCTGATCGGCCTGGCACGGCTGAAGACGGCCGACGACTACACCTACATGCACAGCCTGGCCGTGTGCGCGCTGATGGTGGCCCTGGCCAAGCGCATGGGCCTGGACGACCACAGCCTGCGCAAGGCCGGCATGGCCGGTCTCATGCACGATTTAGGCAAGACCGCGATCCCGGTCGCCGTGCTCAACAAGCCCGGGCCGCTGGACGATGCGGAATGGGCGCTGATGCGCGCCCACCCACGCCATGGCGAGCAGCTGCTGCGCCCGCTGGGCCTGGACGACGAGGTCATCGATGCCTGCCTGCACCATCACGAAAAGGTGGACGGCAGCGGCTACCCCGACGGACTGCAGCAGGGCGACATCGGCCTGCTGGCGCGCATGACGGCGATCTGCGATGTCTACGACGCCATCACCTCGGACCGGCCCTACAAGAAGGGCTGGCCGCCCTCGGAGGCGCTGCGGCGCATGGCCGAGTGGAGCCCCCGCCATTTCGACAAGCGGCTGTTCGAGCAGTTCGTGCAGACCGTGGGCATCTATCCGCTGGGCTCGCTGGTGCGCCTGCATTCGCAGCGCCTGGCCGTCGTGGTCGATGCCTCGCCGGGCAGCCTGCTGGCGCCGCGCGTCAAGGTGTTCTATTCGCTGCGCCAGGCCTGCCGCATCACGCCCGAGATCGAGGACCTGTCCGAGAGCCAGGGCAACGACCGCATCATCGCGCGTGAGGACCCGGTGAACTGGGACTTCCCGGATCTGGAGACGCTGTGGTTGGAGTTCGAGCGCCAGCCCCAGACACAGGCCCAGATGGCCAAGTGACCGCCGCGAAATTCCGGGGATGACCCCAGGGTTTGCGACAATGGCGGACTTCCGTTCAACGAACTTGGAACGGGCCATGTCCGGCCCTCAAGCACTGCATGTCCTCCCTGTCCCGTGTGTTTTCGCTCAGCGATTTCGACTTCGAGCTTCCTGAGAACCTGATCGCCCAGCATCCTGCCGCCCAGCGCAGCGCCTCGCGCCTGCTCGACGGCCGCGACGATGCCACCCCGCCCACCGACCGCATCTTCCACGAGCTGCCCGACCTGCTGCAGCCCGGCGACCTGCTGGTGTTCAACGACACGCGCGTGCTCAAGGCGCGCATCTTCGGCGAGAAGGCCAGCGGCGGCCGGCTGGAGCTGCTGGTCGAGCGCGTGCTCGAAGGCAACGATGTCGTGGCCCACATGCGCGTCAGCAAGAAGCCCCTGCCCGGCTCGCGCATCCACCTGTGCGGCGGCAAGAACCGCGGCGGCTTCGACGCCGTGCTGCGCGGCCGCTGGCCCGACGAGAACGGCCCGCTGTTCCACCTGAGCTTCGAAGGCCCGCGCGGCGAGACGCCCCACGAGCTGATGGAGCGCTTCGGCCACCTGCCGCTGCCGCCCTATATCGAGCGCCACCAGGACACCGGCAACGACCCCGACGCCGCCGAAGACAGCGAGCGCTACCAGACCGTCTTCGCGGCCCGCCCCGGCGCCGTGGCCGCGCCCACGGCCGCCCTGCACTTTGACGACGCCGTGCTGGCCCGCCTGGCCGAGCGCGGCATCGAGCGCGCCAGCGTCACGCTGCACGTGGGCGCCGGCACCTTCCAGCCCGTGAAGACCGAGAACCTGGCCGACCACCAGATGCACAGCGAGTGGTACGAGATCCCGCTGGCCACGCTGGCTGCGCTGGAACGCTGCCGCCAGCGCGGCGGCCGCGTCGTCGCCGTGGGCACGACCACGGTGCGCACGCTGGAGTCCTGGGCCCAGACGGGCCAGTTCTCCGGCGACACGCGCATCTTCATCACGCCCGGCTTCGAGTACCAGGTGGTCGATCTGCTGATCACCAACTTCCACCTGCCCAAGAGCACGCTGATGATGCTGGTCAGCGCCTTCGCGGGCTACGAGCAGGTGATGGCGCTGTACCGCCATGCGATTGCGCAGGAGTACCGCTTCTTCAGCTATGGCGATTCCATGCTGTTGAAAAGAAGCACCCCCTGAGCGGCTTACGCCGCTTCCCCCCGTTGCACGGCGCC
Source organism: Delftia sp. RIT313 (assembly GCF_000632165.1). Taxonomy (NCBI): domain Bacteria; kingdom Pseudomonadati; phylum Pseudomonadota; class Betaproteobacteria; order Burkholderiales; family Comamonadaceae; genus Delftia; species Delftia sp. RIT313. Next base: position 28,286 of record NZ_JFYT01000048.1, read on the forward strand.
TCTCTACCCGCTTCGCGAGGGAGGGGGGCATACGGGCAGCCGGCGACACCCTCGCGGCGGGGCGGCGCGGCCGGCTTAGGCCCTTCCTCGGTGTTCCTCGCTTTTGGGAAGCGCCAGTTTTATGCGCCGCGCGCCGATCTGACTCTCAAGCTTCAACCAAAGTAATGGCAGAGCCTGCGGCCCTTGACCTCGTGCACGCTGACGGGGATGCCGTAGAGGGTGCTGAGGACTTCGTCCTGCACGACCTCGGCCGGCGTGCCCGCCACGGCCAGGCGTCCGTCCTTGAGCGCAATGATGTGGTCGGCGTAGCAGGAGGCGAAGTTGATGTCGTGCAGCACCATGACCACGGTCTTGCCGCGCTCGGTGACCGCGCGGCGCAGCAGGCCCATCATGCTGACGGCGTGGGCCATGTCCAGATTGTTCAGCGGCTCGTCCAGCAGGATGAAGGGCGTGTCCTGGCACAGCACCATGGCGATGTAGGCGCGCTGGCGCTGGCCGCCTGACAGTTCGTCGAGAAAGCGCTCGGCCAGCGGCGTGAGCTGCAGGTACTCCAGCGCCTCGTCCACATGGCGCAGGTCTTCGGGGCCCAGCCGGCCCTTGCTGTGCGGAAAGCGGCCAAAGCCCACCAGGTCGCGCACCGTCAGGCGCAGCGTGCTCTGGTTGTCCTGGCGCAGGATGGCCATGATGCGCGCCAGCGCCTCGGTGGGCGTGGTGGCCACGTCGAGGCCGGCCACCCGCACCTTGCCCTCCGTGATGGGCATGAGGCGGCTGACCAGGGACAGCAGCGTGGACTTGCCCGCACCGTTGGGCCCGATGATGGCCGTCAGCGCCCGCTCGGGCACATCGAAATTGAGCTCCTGCAGCACTGCCGTGCCGCCATGGCGCTTGAGCAGATCACGCACCTCGATCATTGGGTCCCCTTGCGCATGAGCAGCACGATGAAGACGATTCCACCCAGGAACTCCACCACGATGCTCAGCACGGTATTGAATTGAAAAAGCTGCTCCAGCAGCACCTGCCCACCCATGAGCAGCACGCAGCCCCAGAGCACGGCCGCAGGCAGCACCCAGGCATGGCGGCGCGTGCCCATGGCGTGATAGGCCATGTTGCTGACCAGCAGGCCGAAGAAGATCACCGGGCCGACCAGGGCCGTGGACACGGCCACCATGCAGGCCACCACGGCGAGCAGCCGCAGCAGACGGCCCTCGTAGTCCAGGCCCAGGCTGACGGCGGCATCGCGCCCCAGCGAGATCACGTCCAGCACCCGGCGCTGGCGCCAGATCCAGGCGCTGCCCAGGGCGATCAGCAGCAGCGACGGCAGCAGCAGTTGCAGGTTCACCGCGTTGAAGTTGGCGAACATGCGGTCCTGCAGCGCCGTGAACTCATTGGGATCGAGCACGCGCATGGCCAGCCCGGCCAGGCTGCGAAAGAAGATGCCGCCCACCATGCCCACCAGCAGCATCAGATGCAGGCTGCTGGCATGGCCCACGAACAGCCAGCGCATCAGCAGCACGCTGAAGCCCATCATCAGCACGATGTTGAGCGCATAGCGCCCGACCTCGCCCATGGCGGACACGCCCGCCGCGCCCAGCATCAGCACCATGGACGCCTGCACGAACAGGTACAGCGCATCCAACCCCATGACGGAAGGCGTGAGGATGGTGTTGTGCGACACGGTCTGGAACACCACGGTGGACAGGCCGATGGCACAGGCTACCAGCGCCATGGTCAGCACCTTGGCGCCCCGGTGCTCCAGCACGAAGGCCCAGTCGGTCTTGACGCCCACGGTCATGAAGGCCAGCAGGCACAGCAGGGCCAGCGCGCCCAGCAGCGCCAGGCGCGCGCCATGGCCCCAGCTGCGCGCTGCAGGCTCATCGGAAGCCACGGATTGCGGCAGGCTGCTCATGCACGGTCCTTGCGGCGGCGCAGGATCAGCGCCAGGAACAGGGCACTGCCCAGCACGCCCAGCACGGTGCCCACGGGGATTTCATAGGGAGCGATCAGCAGCCGCCCGACCAGGTCGCACAGCACGGTCAGGCCCGCGCCGATCAGCGCCACCCACAGCACGCTGCGGCGCACGTTGTCGCCCAGAACCAGGCGCACCACGTTGGGCACGATCAAGCCCACAAAGGGCAGGCTGCCGGCCGTGACCACCACGGCCGAAGTAGCCACGGCCACCACCACCAGCCCCTGCCAGACCAGGCGCCGGTAGTTCAGGCCCAGGTTGGTGGCAAAGCTCTCGCCCAGGCCCGCCACGGTGAAACGGTCGGCCGCCAGGCAGGCCAGAGCCGTGACGCCCAGCGACAGCCACAGCAACTCGTAGCGGCCTTGGACCACCAGCGAGAAATCGCCGTTGGACCAGGACTTGAGCGCCTGCATCATGTCGAACTGCAGCGCCAGAAAGCTGGCGGCTGCCTCCAGCACGCCGGCCAGCACCAGGCCGACCAGGGGCACCATCCACGACGAACGCAGCCGGATGCGCGAGAGCACGGCCAGGAACAGCGCCGTGCCCAGCAGTGCCGCCACGGCCGAAATCCCCATCTTGGCCATCACCGGCCAGTGCGGCACCCAGAGGAACGCGGCCAGCATGCCCAGGCTGGCCGACTCCACCGTGCCCACGGTGGAAGGCTCCACGAAATGGTTGCGCGCCAGCATCTGCATGAGCAGTCCGCAGACCGCCATCGATGCGCCGGCCAGCACCAGGGCCAGCGTGCGCGGCACGCGGCTGTAGACCAGCACCTGGCTGGCCAGGTCGTCCTCGCTGCGCGACCACAGCACGCTCCAGTGCATGTCGCCCGCGCCCACCATCAGGCTGGCCAGCGACAGCGCCAGCAACAGGCCCAGCGCGAAAAGCCAGGCAAGGGCCTGGCGCGATGGGCGTGACATGGGCGCGGCGTGCGCGGTGGTGACAGGCGGGCTCAACGCTTTGAGGTCATGTGCGGGTGAAGGCATCCGACAGTTGCTGGATATTGGCCTTCAGCGCGCCCGGCCCGGCGTTGGACAGGGTGTACCAGTTGGCCGCATTCAGATAGACCACCTGCTTGCCGCGCCAGGCCTTGGTGGCGCGCACCAGCGGGTTGTCCAGCAGTTGCTGGGCGGTCTTGCCATCCTGGCCGATGGCCACGTCGCGGTCGATGACGAACAGCCAGTCGGGATTGGTCTTGAGCAGGAACTCGAAGGAGACCACCTGCCCATGGCGCGCCACCGTCAGGTTGTCGATGGCCGGCTTCACGCCGAACACATCGTGCAGCATGCCGAAGCGCGAGCCCGGACCGTAGGCACTGAGCTTGCCGCCCGAGGTCAGCAGCACCAGCCCCTTGCCGGCGTCCTGCGCCTTCCCATGCAATGCGGTGATGGCCTGCTCCACCGACCGGACCTCGGCCTCGGCCTTGTCCTGCAGGCCGTAGACGGCGCCCAGCGTGCGGATGTTGCGGTAGATGTCGGCCATCTGGTGCTGGTCGCTGACACTGAGGTCCAGCACGGGGGCGAAGCGCGACAGCTCCTTGTACTTGGCCTCGGAGCGGCCGCCCACGATGATGAGGTCGGGCGACAGCGCCTTGATGGATTCGTAGTCAGGCTCGAACAGGCTGCCGATGCGTGCATACCTGGCATCGGCATAGCGGGCCAGCAGCGGCGGCATCTTGAACTCGGGCACTCCCCGCACCTCGCCGCCCAGCGCCTGCAGCGTGTCCAGCGCCGCCAGCTCGAACACCAGCACGCGCACGGGCTTGAAGGGCACCTGGATCTCGCCCTTGGCATGCGGCACGGTCACGGTCTTGCCGGCCGCTGCCGTCTGGGCACGGGACATCTGCGCCGCCAGCGGCAGCGTGACCAGCACGCCCAGGCCCTGGCCCATCTTCGCCAGGATCCGGCGACGGGAATGATTTGCATTCATGGTGTTCATTCTTACAGTGATTGCTGTATTGCCAGGAAGTTCAAACATTGGCTTTTGCGGCATCAGGGAAGTGCAGGCGTGCCGTCCGGCATGCGCTCGCAGGCCGGCAGACCCTGGGCGAAGCGCCCGGAATTGAGCAGGGCCACCAGGCCGCAGGCCAGCGAGCCCTGCCACTGCAGATAGTCATGGCTGGTCTCGTGCTCGGCCTGGGTGACTTCGTAGCCCCTGGCGCGCAGCACATCGGCCAGGTGGCGGTTGGTTTCCAGGATGCCGTCCTGCCCGCCGCGTGCGCGCTCGTAGCGGCCTGCATCCAGATAAAAGCGCACGGGCTGGCGCGGCTCCTGGGCATAGCGGCGCTGCACCCAGCCCGGCACCTCGCCGGCCGGCGACCACCAGAACGATCCCGACATGCTCAGCACGTTGCCAAACCAGTGCGCATTGACCAGGCCCGCATAGGCCGAGGCCAGGCCGCCAAAGCTGGAGCCACCGATCACCGTGCGCGCCGCCGGCTGGCCCAGGCCCTGTTCACCCACCCAGGGCATCAGTTCCTCATCCAGAAAGCGCGCGAAGGCGGTGTTGGGCGGCAACTCCCTGCCGCGCGCCTGCGGGCTGGCGTTGTCCACCAGCACCACGGCCGTGGGCGGGATCAGACCGTCGGCCATGAGGTTGTCGATGAGGGTGGGCGTGGACACCTGCTTCGCATAGGCGTTGCCGTCGAACAGCACCAGAAGCGCCTCGGGCGCCTGGCCGCCCGCCGGGCGGTAGGTCCAGACATCGCGGCTGTTGCCCAGTACGCGGCTGGACAGGCGGTGCTGCACCAGCGCCCCCTGGGCCACGCCCGCGCGTGGCGCCACCCAGGGCTGGGGTGGGGCCTTGGGCAGCTCCAGCACGGAGGCGCCCTGGAAGGCGTCGATGAAGCCCCCCTCGGGGGGCTGCGGAAACACCTTGGGATTGAGCGGATCGCGCTGCGCCGTGGCCAGCAGGGCGCGGCGCTGCTCCATGGCCGAGCCTGCGATCAGCGGCACATCGGGCGCCAGGCGGTAACTGAGCCGCGCGTTGTCGGCCATGCGGAAGCTGGCCCACCAGACATCGCTGCCGTCGAGGTGCTGCAGCGGATCATGGTTGCCGGCCGGGCTGCCGAACAGGCGAACCCCCTGCATGCCGGCGCGCGGCTGGCCACGCCACAGGAAGGTGACCAGGGACTGGCCGCCGGGCAGCGGCTCCACCATCGGCGCGCCCTCCTCCTGCACGCGCCGCCAGAAGGCGTCTGCCGCCACGCCCGAACCCGCGCCGCGCTGGATGGCCTGCGCCAGGGCCTGCAAGCGTGGGCTTTCCAGCGCAGGCCGCTCCGGGGCCTGCACAGCCTTGGCGCCCAACGGCGCAAGACTGGAGGTCAACCGCAGCGCAAAGCGGCCGGCTGCGGATTTCACCTCGCCGGCCATCAGCGCGTCCGTTGCGATGTGGCGCGCCACCAGCCTTTGCCTGCCGGCTCCCTCCGTGACCCACATCAGCGACTGCGCACCGCCATCGGGCCGCGCCAGGCGGCGCAGGTGCCGGCCCTGGGCATCCTCCAGGTCCAGGGCCACGCCCTGCCCTTCGAATTCACCCTGGACCACGTGGCCGGCGGGCAGATCGACGCGCCAGGACTCGCGCCCCCCGGCAGCCAGGACCCCTGTGGCCGCCTGGCCCGGCGCCAGCGTGCCCGGCCGTGCGGCCAGGGCCTGCCGCGATGCGGCTGCCGTCATGACTTCACCGGCATGGACGGCTGCGCCCAGCAGGCACAGCAGCGAGGCGGCCACGCACAGGCCTTGTCGTGCAGCTTGCGCCATGGCGTCAGAAGTCCACCGTGGCCGAGACACGTACCGTGCGCGGGCCGCCCGTGGTGGCGAAGTTGTCGTTGAAGCTGCCGGCCCAGTAGGACTTGTCGAACAGGTTCTCCACCGTGGCGCGGAAGGTGACGGGTTTGGCCGCGATGCGGGTGGCATAGCGCGCGCCCACGTCCACGCGGGTCCAGCTGGGCATCTTCAGCGTGTTGGCCGAATTCACCCACTGGGCGCCCGTGTAGATCAGGCGACCGGTGACCGTGGCGCCCGGGAGCGCGGGCACGTCCCATTCGCCGCCCAGGTTGGCCGTCCAGCGCGGCACGCCGTAGACGCCGAAGCCATCGCGCGCGCCGCCCTGGGTCTTGCTCTGGATGGCCTGGGTGTAGGCCAGGCCTCCCAGCACGCGCGTGCCGCGCAGCGGCTCGCCGAACACATTCCACTCCAGGCCCCGGTTGCGCTGCTCGCCATCCATCAGCAGGCGGTTGGTCGCGGTCTCCACCACGGACGAGGGCCGCTCGATCTGGAACAGCGAGACCGTCTGCGTGAAATCACCCGTGCGCCACTTGGCGCCAATCTCGAACTGTTTGGTCTTGTAGGGCGCGAACACTTCTCCGGCATTGGCATAGGTGGCGCCGACGATGGAGCCCGCGCTCAGGCCCTGCACATGGTTGGCGTACAGCGAGACCGCATCGCCCCAGGGCTTGACCACCAGGCCCAGCGCGGGCGAGACGGCCTGCTCGTTGTAGCCCGCCATCTTCTGGTTCACGCGCTGCAGGCGTGCGCCCACGGTCAGTTGCACGGCATCGCCACCCCAGCTCAGCGTGTCGGCCAGGGCCAGGCTGCTGAGCACGTCGTCGCGCTCCTGCTTGATGGCGCCGTAGGGGCCGGCCAGCGTGATGGGCGCGGGGTTGTAGATGTTGGTGATGTAGCTGGCGCTGGTGGCCACGGCCGCGCGCCCGCCCTTCTGGTTCATCCAGTTCAGGGAGGCCACCAGCAGGTGGTTCACGCCGCCCGTGCGCAGGCGCCCGCGCACGCCGAACTCGGCCGCCGTGCTGTCGGTATAGCCGTACTGGTTGTAGGTCTGGCCCACGGCCGAGCCGTCGCCCTGGGCGCGCAGCACCACGCGCGTGCCGTTGAGCATGCCGTCGTAGGCATGCTGCGCCGTGCCTGCGGAGCCGAACAGCGTCCAGTCCGCGCCCAGGTCCACCGAGCCGCGCAGCATCAGCGCATCGCTTTGCTGCTTGGCGTGTATGCCGGGGAACAGGTTGGTCGTGGCGTCGGGTGCCGCGATGACCTGCTTGAGGTTCTGCATGCTGACCATCATCGGGCTGCCGTCGCGGATGGTGGAGCGGTAGCTGTAGGCATCCAGCCCCAGCGTGAATCCGTCGCCCTGGTAGTCCAGCGCCAGCGCGCCCAGGCCATGGCGGCGGTTCTGGCCGTCGATCTCGGTGTCGCCGCTCGAGGTGCTGCCGTTGACGCGTATGCCCAGGCGGCGCTCGGGGCCGAAGCGGCGCGAGACATCGGCCTGCAGGCCCAGCTGCGAGCCGCTGCTGAACATGGTGGTCACGCGCGTGAGATCCTGGGCCAGCGGGCGCTTGGTCACCAGGTTGATGGTGCCGCCCACGGCGCCGCCGGGCGTCATGCCGCTCATCAGCGCACCGGGGCCCTTGAGCACCTCCACGCGCTCGATCATCTCGACGGGCACGTGGCCGTCGGGCGCCAGGCCATACAGGCCGTTGAAGCCCAGCTCCGAGGCATTCACCCCCAGGCCGCGGATGGTGAAGTTCTCGTAGGCATGGCCGGTGTTGGTGGTGAAGCGCACCGAAGGATCGTTTTCCAGCACCGACATCAGCGTGGCCGCGTTCTGGTTGGCAATGCCTTCGGCCGTGTAGGAAGTGATGTTGAACGGCGTGTCCATCACATCGCGCTGGCCCAGCACGCCCAGGCCCGCCCCCTTGGCCACCTGGCCGCCCGGGGCCACCGTGGGAAGGGTCTGGGGATCGGTGGTGCCCCGCACCGTGACCTCGCCCAGCTCGGCGTCAGCAGCCCAGGCGCCCGCGGGCAGCGCCGCGGCAGTCACCATGGCGCAGACACGGGCGATGATGCCCAGGCGGTGGAGCGTGCAAACAGGGGTGCAAACAGGGGTGAAGGGGCTGACGGCGCCTGCGCGCGGCAGGCCGATGCGGGTACGGGAAGACATCCGGGAGGGCTTTCGAGACGGAAGGAAATGCGCCGCATCCAGCCCGGAGCCACTCGGGCACACTCGGACACAGGCCGGATACGGCATCTGCCCGAATTATAGAAAATGAGAATTATTCTTATTAAGAAAGCAGCAACAACGCACCGCGCGCAAACATGGGCGCACGGCCAGCAAACAATCGCGTTGAAAACAGTGGGGGCCAGGCAACAGGCGGCCCGGCCTCGGCGACGCCAGCGGCCGCTAGAAGGTGTCGCCGCGCTCCATGGCGCGGCGGTGGCGCTGCACGAATTCCTGGTAGGTGTCGATGCCGCGCAGCTGCAAGATGGCATTGCGCACGGCGGCCTCGACCAGCACGGCGATGTTGCGGCCCGCCACCACCTGGATCACCACCTTGCGCACGGGCACGCCGAGCACATCCTGCGTCAGCGGCTCGGCCGGCAGGCGCTCGTACTCGCGCTCCATGGTTTCCTTGCGCACCAGGTGTACGATGAGCTTGAGGCGCATCTTGCGGCGCACGGCCGTCTCGCCAAAGATCGCGCGGATGTCCAGCAGGCCGATGCCGCGCACCTCCAGCAGGTTCTGCAGCAGCTCGGGGCACTTGCCCTCGATCGTCGTCTGGTTGATGCGGTACAGGTCCACCGCGTCATCGGCCACCAGGCCGTTGCCGCGCGTCACCAGTTCCAGCCCCAGCTCGCTCTTGCCCAGGCCCGACTCGCCCGTGATCAGCACACCCATGCCCAGGATGTCCATGAACACGCCGTGCATGGTGGTGCGGTCGGCGAAATGCTTGGCCAGGTAGGCGCGCAGCACATCGATCACGAAGGCCGACTGCTCGCGCGTGGAGAACATGGGAATGTGGGCGCGCTCGCACATGGACAGCAGCGCCTCGGGCGCCGTCTGCCCGTCGGCCAGCACCAGTACGGGCGGCTCCAGCGTGACGATGCGTGCCACGCGGCGCTGGCAGTCCTGCGGCGTGGCATTGCTCAGATAGGCGATCTCGCGCTCGCCCAGCACCTGCAGCCGGTAGGGATGGATGTAGTTCAGGTAGCCGACGAGGTCCGCGCCGGAGCGCGCCGAGCGCACGGCCATCTCGTCGAAACGGCGCTCCGAGGCTCCCAGGCCCGCCACCCACTCCCAGCGCAGGCTGGAGCGGAACTCCTCGAACAGGACATCGGCGCTGATGGCACTGGGTCTCATGGCAAGGCCCGTGAAAAGGGGAAGGAAAAAGTCTGGAAGACTAGACCAGGGGCGCAGCGGAGGACTGCCAGCCGGCAATCATTCCATGCAGCCGGGCCGCATCGGCGCAGGACTTCAGGCGCTCACGCAGCTGGCTGTCGCTGAGAAGCTCGGCGATTTCGGACAGGATTTCCAGATGCTTCTGGGTGGCCGCCTCGGGCACCAGCAGAAAGATCAGCAGGCCCACGGGCTGCTCATCGGGGGCATCGAAACCAATGGGATTGTCCAGTTGGAACACGGCCGCCATGGGAGCGGTCAGCCCCTTGATGCGCCCATGGGGAATGGCCACGCCGTGGCCGAGCCCCGTCGAGCCCAGGCGTTCGCGTGCAAACAGGCTGTCGGTGATGAGTGCGCGGGACAGGCCATGCAGGCTCTCGAAAAGCAGACCTGCTTCTTCGAAAGCGCGCTTTTTGCTGGTGACGTCAACGCTCACGAGCACTTGAGCGGCGGGCAGGATGGAGGCAAGACGGTTCATGGTTCGGGAAACAATTATGCACCGCAGTGCCGGAAACCGTGGGGAAACCCTGACCCCCATCAAAAACCGCCCCGAAGGGCGGTGGTCGTGCGTGGCTCATCAGCCACATAAGCGCAGGTATTGTAAGCGCCCGCACAGGGCTGGCGCCTTACCTGTCACCCGACTGACGCCAAGGTCAGCCCAGCATCATCGAGTCGCTTGGCCGAACCATAGCGGCTGCCCTGCTGGCGGGTCTTGTAGCGCACCACCACGCGGTCCAGCTTGTCAGCCAGCGCATCGACGGCGGCGTAGAGATCGAAGTGAGAGGTCTCGACAAAAAGATCCTGGCCCTTGACGCGCAGCGTGCAACCGGCACGTTGGCGCTTTTCCTTCTCCTTTTGGTTATGAACGGTCAGCAAGACCTTTACATCCACCACCTGGTCAAAGTGTCGAAGAATGCGTTCGAGCTTGGCCATGACGTAACTGCGCAGCGAGGGAGTGACCTCCAGGTGATGCCCACTAATCGTCAGATTCATATCTAAACACTCCTTGCTCTGGATGAAAACAGCCCGGTCCACCGGGAGACGATCCGCAGGGACAGGTGCTTGCAGGCCGGAATGCGCATTCGTTTGCTTGCGAATCCACTATGCGCCGGGGTCTGCCCAAAAGCAACGCCGCAAGCCGATAGCGCAGGACGGTGCAGGGCCTTGGAGGCGGGTTTTGCGCGCCATGCAATTGGGCGCACAATCGGCGGGTTTGCCAGGCTGCGCCCCTGGGGTGGGGCTTGCCAAGGGCCGCCCGTCACCGTGAGGCGCCGTTGGTTAGAATCGCGCTCCTGCGCGTGCCGCTTGCAGCCATCCGGCCGCTGCAGCCTCTTTGCCAGATTGCCCCTTGCCTCACATGACCACCCAGTCCCGCCCCTCCGCCCTGCACACTTCCAACATTGCCTCGCTGCCGCTGCTCGCGCGCGGCAAGGTGCGCGACAACTATGCCGTGGGCGATGACCGCATCCTGATGGTGGCCTCGGACCGCCTGTCGGCCTTCGACGTGATCATGGGCGAGCCCATCCCCGGCAAGGGCGAGCTGCTGACGCAAATGGCGCTGTTCTGGTTCGACAAGCTCGGCCACATCTGCCCCAACCACCTGACCGGCGAAGCGCCCGAGTCCGTGGTCACGCCCGCCGAAGTGCCCCAGGTCACGGGCCGCTCCATGCTGGTCAAGCGCCTCAAGCCCGTGCTGATCGAGGCCGTGGTGCGCGGCTACCTGGCCGGCAGCGGCTGGAAGGAATACCAGGAATCGCGTTCGGTCTGCGGCGTGCCCCTGCCCGAAGGCCTGACCAACGCCGCCAAGCTGCCCGAGCCCATCTACACCCCGGCCGCCAAGGCCGAGATGGGCGACCATGACGAGAACATCACCTACGAGCGCACGGTGGAGATGGTCGGCGAGAAGCTGGCCTCCCAGATCCGCGATACGGCCATCCGCATCTACAAGGAAGCTGCGGCCATCGCCCTCGAAAAGGGCATGATCATTGCCGACACCAAGTTCGAATTCGGCCTGGACGAGAACGGCGAACTCGTGCTGATGGACGAAGTCCTCACGCCCGACAGCTCGCGCTACTGGCCCGTGGAGGGCTATGCCCAGGCCCTGGCCAATGGCGAGAACCCGCCCAGCTACGACAAGCAGTTCGTGCGCGACTGGCTGGAGCAGGCCCAGGTCAACGGCAAGCCCTGGGACAAGAAGGCCCCGGCCCCGCGCCTGCCCCAGGAAGTGACCGAGAAGACGGCCGCCAAGTACCGTGAAGCCCTGCAGCGCCTGACGGCCTGACGGCCCGCCGTAGCCCGGCCCCGCGCGCCTTTCCCCGCAAAAGAGAGCTTCGGCTCTCTTTTTCCGTTGCGGGCCTGCGTTTTTGCAGCCGGTCATGCCTGCGTCACCGACGCTGCCACAATGTTCGCTTCCTCTGACTTTTTCTGAAGGAGCAAGCACATGGCTGGCAAGAAGATTCTGATGATCTGTGGCGACTACTGCGAGGACTACGAAACCATGGTCCCCTTCCAGGCCCTGCAGGCCGTGGGACACACGGTGCATGCGGTCTGCCCCGACAAGAAGGCCGGGGAACACATCAAGACGGCCATCCATGATTTCGAGGGCGCGCAGACCTATAGCGAGAAGCCCGGCCACAACTTCACGCTCAACGCCAGCTTCGCCGACATCAAGCCCGAGCAGTACGACGCCCTGGTGATCCCCGGTGGACGCGGCCCCGAGTACCTGCGCAACTACGACGCCGTGCGCGCCGCCGTGCGCCACTTCTTCGACAACAACAAGCCCGTGGCCGCCGTCTGCCATGGCGCCCAGCTGCTGGCCGGAGCCGGCGTGCTCAAGGGCCGCACCTGCTCGGCCTACCCGGCCTGCCGTGCCGAGGTCGAGCTGGCCGGCGGCACCTATGCCGACATCGGCGTGGACCAGGCGCATACCGAAGGCAACCTGGTCAGCGCCCCCGCCTGGCCCGCACACCCGGCCTGGATCGCCCAGTTCCTGACGCTCCTGGGCACGCGCATCAGCCACGGCTGAGCACGCAGCGGACGTTGGCGCCGGGCGGCTCAACCGCCCCAGCGCACCAGCACGATGCCGCCGAAGACCAGGGCCGAGGCCAGCATGCGCACGCGGCCCAGGCGCTCGCGCATCAGCCAGGCGGCAATCCAGCCCGCAAACAGCACGCTGCTTTCACGCAGCGCAGACACCAGCCCCATGGGCGCCTGCGACAGCGCCCAGGTCGCCATCCAGCTGGCACTCAGCTGCATGGCGGCGGCCAGGGCGCACAGGCGCCAGGTGCGTGCATCGGCACGCAGCACGGCGGGGCCGCGCCGCCAGGCGACGATCAGCACCGTGGCCAGGCCATCGCCCAGCGTGAGCAAGGCCGCATAGAGCAGCGCGGAACCGGATGCGCGCGCACCCAGCCCGTCGATGACCGTATAGCAGGCAATCATGGCGCCCGTGGCCAGCGCATAGCCGCTGCCGCCATAACCGCTGGCCGCGCCGCTGCGCACCGACAGCGCCAGCACGCCCAGCGACAGGCACAGCACGCCGGCCAGCCCGGTCGCGCCCGGCCACTCACCGGCCAGCAGCGCCGCGCCCAGCGTGACGAACAGTGGCGCACTGCCCCGCGCCACGGGGTAGACCACGCCGAACTCGCCATGCTGGTAGGCGCGCGGCAGCACGAAGTGATAGACGGTGTGCACGGCCACCGAGGCCGCCAGCCACCACCACACCGATGCGTCCCACAACCCCGCCGCGCGCCAGTCCAGCCAGGGCAGCACCAGCAGCGACCACAGGCTGGCCAGCCCCGTGGTCAGCGCCATGGCGACCATCTTGTCGCCGCCCAGCTTGATGGCGCTGTTCCATCCCGCATTCATCAGCGCGGCCCCCAGGGCCGCGGCCAGCACCGCATTGCTCAATTCCATTCCATGGCCTCGCTCTTGATACGGGACGGGATGATGGATTCGCACCCAGATTAGATAAAGTCGAATCTTCGGAACATCATCTTCAGGAAACCTGATGCGACGCCTGAACCTTGACCAGCTCCAGACCCTGGTGGCCGTGGCCGACCTGGGCACGCTGGCTGCCGCCGCCCAGGCCCTTCACCTGTCGCCGCCAGCCGTCAGCCTGCATATCCAGGAGCTGGAAGCGCGCCTGGACACCCCCCTGCTGGTGCGCGGCAAGCGACAGGCGCAGCTGACGCCCGCAGGCGCTCTGCTGGTCGAAGGCGGACGCCGCCTGCTGGCCGACAGCGAGGCCCTGCTGCGCCAGGTGCGCAAGCGTGCCGAGGGCTTTGGCGCCAGCGTGCGCATAGGCGCCTCGGCCGGCGTCAGCCCCTTGCTTTTGCCCGAACTGCTGCAATGGCTGGCAGAGCACGCGCCCGGCGTGGAACTGCGCCTGGAAGTCGTGAGTTCCGCCCAGGCCATGCAGCGCCTGGCGACTGGCCACCTGGACCTGGCCCTGGTCGGGCTGCCCCAGCCCGTGCCTTCCGGCCTGGAAATGCGCGCCTGGCGCAACGACCCCATGGAGCTGTTCGCCCCGCCGCAGATGCCGCTGCCCGACCAGATCACGCCCGAATGGCTCAACGCCCAGCCCTGGATAGGCTTTGCCGCCGGCACCCAGATGCACCGCCTGCTGTCCCAATGGTTCGCCCAGGCGGGCCTGCTGCCGCAGCCCCGCATGGAAATGAGCTTTCCCGAAGGCATACGCGCCCTGGTCGCCGCCGGCCACGGCCCCACGGTCCTGCCGCGCGAGGAGCCCATGGACGCCGTCAGCCGCACGCTGCAGCAGCGCGGACTCAGCCCCGCACTGAAACGCCCGCTGGGGCTGGCCTGCCGCAGCGCCGCGCAACAAGACCCGGCCGTGCAGGCCGTGGTGCGCGGGTTGATGCGATTTGCCGATCCCGAACGGCAGTAGGCGCTACAGCCCGGCCTCCTGCAGCACCCACGCACGCAGCGCCTCGATTGCCGGCTGGCCCTGGCTGCGCCGGGGGTAGAGCAGGTGGTAGGCGTAGGCCGGGCCCAGGCCCACGGCGATGTCGAACAGGCGCACCAGGCGGCCGCGGGCCAGGTCTTCGGCCACCAGGTCCTGCTCGACCAGGCCCACGGCGCCGCCGTCCAGCACGGCCTGCACGACGTGGCTGGAGTCGGTGAAGGCGATGCAGCGGCCTGCGTCCAGGCCCTCCACGCCGGCCGCCGCCATCCACATCGGCCAGTTCGGCCAGACCTGGCCGTCCACCCTGCAATCGACATGGCACAGCGTGTGCGCCAGCAGATCAACGGGCCGGGCCAGCGGCGGGCCGGACTGCAGCAGGGCCGGGCTGCAGACGGGGATCACCCTGGCATCGAACAGGCGCACCGCCAGGGTGTGCGGATCACGGCCGGTGCCGAAGCGGATGGCGGCGTCGATGTCATCGGCGTCGAAGTCGCGCACCTGGTCGCAGATGTCGAAGCTCAGTTCGATCTGCGGATGCGCGGCGCGAAAGCGCGGCAGCCGGGGCAGCAGCCACTGCGTGGCAAAGCGCGCGCCCAGCGACAGGCGCAGCCGCGTCTCGCCCCGGGCCAGCTGGCGCGCCCGGCCGGTGGCGCGCCGCAGCAGGCCCAGCGCCTCGGCCGTGGCCTCCAGCAGCACGCTGCCTGCGGGCGTGAGCTGCATGCTGCGGCTGTTGCGCGTGAAGAGGACGAGGCCCAGCTGTTCCTCCATCTCCTTGATCTGGTGGCTGACCGCCGCCGGGGTCAGCCCCAGTTCGTCGGCCGCGCGCGTGAAGTTCAGGTGGCGCCCTGCAGCCTCGAAGCTGCGCAGGGCGCGTGTGCCGGGTGGAAGCTGGCGCATGGATCTTCAAATTTTTCTTGATGAAGTGCCGAATACTACTTGCTTCCTCTTTTGGGACTGCCATCGAACAATCAAGAAAACTTGATGGATGAACCCATGGAAACCGCCTCCTTCTTCACCAGCCTTATCGATGGGCAGCCCGCTACGGCGGCCGAACTCGCCGCCCTGGCCTTTGCCGGCCATGCCCATTTCACGGCCATGCAGGTGCGCGGCGGCAGGCTGCGCGGGCTGGACCTGCATCTGCAGCGTCTGCGCCAGGCCTCGCTGGAGCTGTACGGCCAGGCCTTGTCCGATGACCATGTCCAGGCGCAGCTGCGGGCGGCGCTTGCCGGTGGTCCGCAGGATGTGTCGCTGACCGCCACGGTGTACTCGCCTGCCGGGGAATTCACGGCCGCCGATGCGCGGCCGCGCATGCTGGTGCGCACCTCGGCACCTGCCTCGGGCCCCGCCGGGCCCTTGAGCCTGGCGCTGTTCGAGCATGAGCGCATGCTGCCCCACCTCAAGCATGTGGGCGAGGTGGCCAAGACGCACCTGCTGCGCCGCGCCGTGGCCCAGGGCTTTGACGACGCCGCCTTTGCCGACCGCCACGGCCGCATTGGCGAGGCCACCATCTGGAACCTGGCCTTCTGGGATGGAGATGCCGTGGTCTGGCCGCGCGCCCAGGTGCTGCCGGGCACGACCGAGTCCATGCTGCGGCGCCAGTTGCAGCGCCTGGGCGTGGCGCAGCGCCAGGCCGTGCTGACCCGGGCCGACCTGCCATCCCTGGCCGGCGCCGTGGTGATGAATTCGTGGTCCCCGGGCATTCCGGTCAGGCGCCTGGCCGATGTGCATCTGCCCGATGCGCCCGGCTTCGTGCAGTTGCTGCACCGCGCGCATGCGGCCGAGGAACCGGTTGCCCCCTGAGTCCTCGCCATGAAAAAAGGGAGCCGCAAGGCTCCCCGTCTCTTCACCCGTGCAGCGCCGGTCTCAGTTCAGCGCCATGCTGAGCTTGCGGCGGTAGCTGTTGACCAGTTGCGTGGCTTCGTCCTGCTCGGCGCTAGCCTTGCCCAGCAGCTCGATGCCGCCGCTGCTCTTGCCGGGGATGGCGTCCTGCTTCTTGGGCTTCGGGGGCGTGAGCAGCTCCAGGATGCCCACGTAGAGTTTGCGCGCGGCCTGGCCGTTCCAATCCTTGTCGCGCATGATGATTTCCAGCAGTTCGTCCATGCTGGCTGCCCATTGGCCTTCGGCGGCCAGGGCCCGGGCCTTGCCGAAGCGGGTGTCGAAGTCGCGCTTGTTCTGCGCAATGACGGCATCGAACTGCGCAAACTCCCAGTTGCCACGCTCGTCGTTGTGCACGAACAGCATGCACTGCAGCCACTGGTTGAGCGCCTCGAAGCGCGTGGCCTGGGGAATGCGCTTGAGCGGCTCGGCCAGCAGGGCGCCGGCCTCTTCGTAGCCGCCCGTGGCGATCAGCAGGCGCACGTAGTCGAAGCGCGCATCGTCGTTGGCCGGGTCGGCGGCCAGGGCGTCGGCCAGCTTTTGCAGGGCGGCCTGGGTGTCGCCGGCTTCCAGCAACTGGTGGGCCTCGTCGGCTTCGGCCTCGGCGGCCAGCTCGCCTTCGGAGGGCAGGTGCTTGTCGAGGAACTCGCGCAGCTTGCCTTCGGGCTGGGCGCCCATGAAGCCGTCCACGGGGCGGCCGCCCATCATCAGAATGCAGGTCGGGATGGAGCGGATGCCGAACATGCCGGCCAGTTGCTGCTCCTGGTCGGAGTCGATCTTGACCAGCTTGAAGCGGCCTTCGTAGGCCACTTCGAGCTTTTCCAGGATGGGGCCCAGCGTCTTGCACGGGCCGCACCAGGGCGCCCAGAAGTCGACGAGCACCGGCACCTGCATGGAGGCGGCGACGACTTCGGCTTCGAAATTCTCAATGGTGACATCAATCATGTGATCAGACCCTGTGGCAAGGCGCGCGGCCAGGGCGCGCGGACTGTGGCGGTTCGGAGTTCGGCGGCCGAATGCCTCCGATGCGGACCGTGTGATTCTCCAGCAATTCCAAGGCCCAGGGCGTGAACGCCATGGGCGGCAGCCACCCCAGATGGGAGCAGGCTGCGCGCATTTCAAGCCGCCCGGCCGAGGGCGCGGCGCGGCAGCGCTGGGCTATATTGGCGCGCTGTGCCGCCATTGCGGCCTGCCATCAACGCAATGAGGGAGGGCTCGCCTTGATCAAGGTTTCGCAGCTGGTGTTCGAGTACCCCGGCCACCGCGCGCTCGATGGCGTCAGCGTCCATATCGCCGCAGGCACCGTCACGGCCCTGGTGGGGCCCAACGGCGCCGGCAAATCCACGCTGATGCGCTGCATCGCCGGGCTGGACCAGCCGCTGTCGGGCCAGGTCGAGGTGCATGGCATTGCCGTGCAGGAGCAGCCCCGCGAAGTGCACCGGCACCTGGGCTATCTGTCGGATTTCTTCGGCCTCTATGACCGCCTGAGCGTGCGGCGCTGCCTGCAGTACGCGGCCCTGTCCATGGGCGTGCCCCCGTCCGAGGCGCCGCAGCGCGTGGCGCACGTGGCCGGGCAGCTGGGCCTGGCCGATCTGCTGGAGCGCCTGCCCACCGAGCTGTCTCGCGGCCAGCGCCAGCGCGTGGCCATCGGCCAGGCCATCGTCCACCAGCCGCGCGTGCTGCTGCTGGACGAGCCGGCCAGCGGCCTGGACCCCGAGGCCCGCGCCAGCCTGTCCCAGCTGATGCGGGCGCTGCAGGCCCAGGGCATGACCCTGATCGTCTCCAGCCACATCCTCAGCGAACTCGACGAGTACTGCACCCACATCCTGAGCCTGCGCGGCGGCCGCGTGGAAAGCCACGAGGCCCTGCACGGCGGCATTCAGGCGCCGGCCGCCGGCGGCGATGTGCCGCTGGCGCTGTACGCGCTGGAGCTGGCACCGCCCCCGGGTGCCTCGGCCGGGTCGCTGGCACGGCAGCTGCACCAGGTCGTTCCCGACACCCCCGTGCCGCAGCCCGATGACCAGGGCCTGGTGCATCTGCAGCTGTGGCTGCCCGCCCTGCCGCGCGAACGCGCCGATCTGCTGGCCCGTCTGGTCGGCGCCGGCCTGCCCGTGGCCAGCCTGGCGCCTGTGCGCGAGCGCCTGCAGGACCGCTACGCACGCGGCCTGCAGGCCGCAGCCCCCCTCACCCCTGCGGAGCAGCCATGACGCACAACCCCGAATTCCAGCGCCAGCTCTGGCTCAACTGGCGGCCCGCCCAACTGGGCTGGAGCCTGCTGCTCACCGCCTTGCTGCTGGCCACGCCAATGGTCCTGGTCCAGCCCGAAGACCGCCTGCATGCCCTGCTGGTCGCCGCCCTGATCGGCATGTGGATCGCCGCGGCCGGCCTGGGCAGCGTGCTGGCCGGGCGCGGCCTCAACGAAGAGGCGCACCAGCACACCTGGGACTGGCAGCGCCTGTCGGCCCTGACGCCCTGGCAGATGGCCTGGGGCAAGCTGCTGGGCGCTCCGCTGGCGGCCTGGCTGTACATGCTGTGGTGCGCGCTGGCCGTGCTGGCCACCTCGGCGGGCCAGCCGGGCGGGCTGGCCTGGGGCGTGCACGCCGTGCTGCAGGCCGTGCTGTGGGGCGTGGCCCTGCAGGCCTGGAGCATGCACTCCGTGCTCATGGGCTGGGGGCCGAAGGAGCAGCCCGCGCGCCGCATCCGCTTCGTGCTGGTGCCGCTGCTGTTCGTGATGGTACTGCCCGGACCCATCCTGGGCCGGTTGACCGAGCAGTTGGGCCGCGAAGAAGGCCGCCCTGTGCTGTGGTGGTCCGTGCCGCTGCACGGGCGCGGCGCCATCTACCTGTTCGGCGCCATCGCGCTGGGGCTGGGCCTGCTGGCCCTGTGGCGGCTGCTGTGCACGCGGCTGGATGTGCGCACCCTGCCCTGGGCCTGGCCGCTGGGCCTGTGCGTGGCGGGCCTGGCCTTTGGAGGCATGCACCTCGATGCAATGCAGTTGCAGGACCCCGGCCCGGCCTCTTTCTTCGCTTGGACCACCGGGCTGGCGCTGGCGGGCACGGCCTATGTCTGCCTGCACGGCATGGACGAGGGCCTGCGCAGCTGGCGCCAGGTGCAGTGGTGCGTGCTGCAGGGGCGCTGGCGTGGCGCGCTCGAAGCGCTGCCGCTGTGGCCCGTGAGCTGGCTGCTGGCCGTGCTGGCCTGCGCGCTGTGGCTGCTGTGGCCCGCGGGCGGCCAGCCCATGGTGCCGGGCGCGGCCCAACTGGCGGCGCTGGCCACGGCGCAGTTGCTGCGCGATGCCGCGCTGGCCACGGGCTTTTCCCTGCTGGCCGGGCGCATCAAGTCGCCGCTGGCCGCGTTTGCCGTCACCTGGCTGCTGGTCAATATCGTGCTGCCGCTGCTGGCCTTTGGCCTGGCCGGGGCCGATGCCGCCGTGCTGGCCCAGCCGCTGGCAGCCGGCCTGACAAAGCCCGTCACCAGTGGAATGTGGCTGTCGCTGGCCGTGCAGATGGGGCTGGCCCTGGCCTGGCTGGCCCATGTGTTTCGCCAGCGCGTGCTGGGTTTTGCGCGCGAGCAGCACACGGCTGTGCGGTGATTTGCAGGGGGATGCGGGCCGATCCGGACTAAAAAAGTAAAATCGCGGGTTCCACTAGGCCGGGCCGCAGGCGCCCTCACGACATGAACTCCATCCAGATCGGTGTGGTCATGGGCTCCAGCAGCGACTGGGAGACCATGCAGCACGCAGTTGCCATTCTTCAGCAATTTGGCATCGCCCATGAAGCCCAGGTCGTCTCGGCCCACCGCATGCCCGACGACATGTTCGCCTACGCCGAGGCCGCTGCCGGCCGTGGCCTGAAGGCCATCATCGCGGGTGCGGGGGGCGCTGCCCACCTGCCCGGCATGATCGCCGCCAAGACCGTGGTGCCCGTGCTCGGCGTGCCCGTAGCCAGCCGCCACCTGCAGGGCGTGGACTCGCTGCACTCCATCGTGCAGATGCCAAAGGGCGTGCCCGTGGCCACCTTCGCCATCGGCGCGGCCGGTGCGGCCAACGCGGCCCTCTTCGCCGTGGCCCTGCTGGCCAATGAGGACCCGGCCCTGCGCACCAGGCTCGAAGCCTTCCGCGCCGAGCAGACCGCCGCAGCGCGCGCGATGACGCTTCCCCCGGTGGCCGTATGAGCGCAGATGTGATCCTGCCGGGCGCCACGCTGGGCGTGCTGGGTGGCGGCCAGCTGGGCCGCATGTTCGTGCAATCGGCCCAGGCCATGGGCTATTTCACGGCCGTGCTCGACGCCGACCCGACCAGCCCTGCCGGCCTGGTCAGCCACCACCACATCCGTACCGGCTACGAAGACCCGCAGGGTCTGGCCGAACTGGCGCGCCTGTCGGCCGCCGTCACCACCGAATTCGAGAACGTGCCCGCCGCGGCGCTGAACCTGCTGGCCGCCCAGCGGCCGGTCTCGCCGGCTGGCTCCTCCGTGGCCATTGCCCAGGACCGCGCCCAGGAAAAGGCCCACTTCGTGCGCTGCGGCGTGCCCTGCGCGCCCTACGCGGTGATCGAGACGCCCGCCCAGCTGGCCGCCGTGCACGCCAGCCTGCTGCCCGGCATCCTCAAGACCGCCCGCATGGGCTACGACGGCAAGGGCCAGGTGCGCGTGAAGAACGCCGCCGAGCTGGCCACCGCCTGGGAGCAACTGGGCCGCGTGGCCTGCGTGCTGGAAAAAATGCTGCCGCTGGCCCATGAATGCTCGGTCATCGTGGCGCGCGGCCGTGACGGCTCCATGGTCAACCTGCCCGTGCAGCGCAATCTGCACCGCGAAGGCATCCTCTCCGTCACCGAGGTCTACGAAGGCAACCTGCCGCAGGCCCAGGTCGAGCAGGCGCTGGCCGCCGCACGTTCCGTGGCCGATGGCCTGGACTACGTGGGCGTGCTCTGCGTCGAATTCTTCGTGCTGCAGGACGGCATGCTCGTGGTCAACGAGATCGCGCCGCGCCCGCACAACAGCGGTCACTACAGCCAGAACGCCTGCGATGTCTCGCAGTTCGAGCTGCAGGTGCGCTGCATGACCGGCCTGCCGCTGACGCAGCCGCGCCAGCACAGCCCATCCATCATGCTGAACCTGCTGGGCGACCTGTGGTTCAAGGACGGCGAACAGGCCAAGGCGCCGGCCTGGGACCAGGTCCTGGCCCTGCCCGGCTGTCACCTGCACCTGTACGGCAAGCACGACGCCAAGCGCGGCCGCAAGATGGGCCACCTGAACGTCACCGGACCCACGCCCGAAGCGGTGCGCGCTGTGGCGCTGCAGGCCGCTGCCATCTTGGGGCTGGAGCCGTTCTGAAGGCCCGCGCGATGATTCTCGATGGAACGCTGGCGGCCTCTGTCCAGGCCGCCGCACAGGCGCTGCAGCGCGGCGAACTGCTGGGCCTGCCCACGGAAACCGTCTACGGCCTCGCGGCCGACGCCGACAACGACGCGGCCGTCGCGCAGATCTTCACCGCCAAGGGCAGGCCGCCCAACCATCCGCTCATCGTGCATGTGGCCGACAGCGGCGCCATTACGCGCTATGCGCGTGAAGTGCCGCTGTTCGCGCAGCAGCTGATCGACGCCTTCTGGCCCGGCCCGCTGACCCTGATCCTGCCGCGCCTGCCCCAGGCCGCCCGGGCCTCGACCGGCGGCCAGGACAGCGTGGGCCTGCGCTGCCCCTCCCATCCCGTCGCCCATGCCGTGCTGGCCGCCTGCCAGCAGCTGCAGCCGCCCGTCTGGGGCGTGTCGGCGCCCAGCGCCAACAAGTTCGGCCGCGTCAGCCCCACCACGGCAGCCCATGTGGCCAGCGAGTTCGGCGACACGCTGCTGGTGCTGGACGGCGGCGCCTGCGAAGTGGGGATTGAATCGACCATCGTGGACTGCACGCGCGGCGTGCCCGTGCTGCTGCGCCCCGGCGCCATCACGCGCGACGATATCGAGCGCGCCTGCGGCCAGCGCCCCCTGTCCAAGGAAGAGCTGCAGGAGAACACGCCACGCGCCTCCGGCACCCTGCTGGCCCACTACGCGCCCAACGCCCAGGTGCGCCTCATGGACGCAAAGCAGCTGCAGGCCGGGCTGGACGTGCTGGGCGCCGACGCCAGGAACCTGGCCGTCTACCACCGCACACCGCTGCGCACCGCCTCGCGCGCCGTCACGCTGCGCGCCATGCCCGCCGACGCCGCCGCCACCGCGCGCGAGCTGTTCGGCGCCCTGCGCGACTTCGATGAAGTCGGCGCCAGGCTGATCTGGATCGAGACCCCGCCCGACACGCCGGACTGGGAAGGCGTGCGCGACCGGCTGCTGCGCGCGGCGGCGGCCGGATAACACCAACACCCTCTTCTAAGGCTTGCGGGAAGGCTCGTACGCCAGCTCCATCCGGTAGGCCAGCGCCAGGAACAGCGACTGCGCCAGGGTCAGCGTGCTGGTCAGGGAGCGAAAGCCGAAGGTGGCTGCGTCCTGTGCCAGCAGGGTGACGGTGGCGCGGGATGCCAGGGGGCTGAGCTGGCTGTCGGTCAGCGCCAGCAGGCGCGCGCCGCGTGCCAGGGCCGCGTCCACCATTTCCAGCGTTTCGGGCGCATAGGGCTCGAAGGAGACGGCCAGCATCACGTCGCCGGGCGCCAGCGCGCGCAGCTCGCCCTTTTGCATGGCGCCCAGGCCGTGCAGCCAGTGCACGGGCTTTTCGGTGTGCTGCAGCGCATAGGCCAGGTAGGCGCCCACGGGGAAGGCCCGGCGCGAGGCGGCCAGCCACAGCGAGGGGGCATCCAGCATGAGGTCCACCGCCGCCTCGAACTGCTCGGGCGGCAGGCCGCGCTGCAGGGCCTGCAGGCTTTCGATGCTGCCTTCGATGACCTCGTGCGCCAGGCGCGCGCTGCTGCGTGGCTCGTTGCCCGAGGCGATCAGGCCCCGGATGCGGTCCTGGTAGTCATGCTGGGCCGAGAGCTGGCGCGCCGCATCGGCGCGGAACAGCGCCTGCAGTTCAGAGTACCCCGAGAACCCGAAATGCTTGGCAAAGCGCACCACGGCCGAAGGCTGCACGCCACATTGCTCGGCCGTGGCCTGGATGCCGTCGAAGGCCAGGCGATCGCCCTGCATTTCCACATGGCGGCCGATGGCCTTGAGCTGGCGGCTCAGGGCCTCGAAGCCTTCGCGCAGCACGGTGAGGAAGGCGGCGCGGTCGGCGTAGGGGCCGGCCAGCGAGGGGGCGCCTGCATCGCCAAGGGTTTTTCTATTTTTCATATATATGGAAAACTTTTTCTATTTCGATCTATGATCGCATGCACGCAACGATTATGGACAGGCCCGCACGCGGGTGTCCGCAACGCACAGGCCTAAGACGATGAGCATGCTGAACTTTCCCTCCGACCGGCCGCTGGACGTGGCCTGCCTGGGCCGACTGGCCGTGGACCTTTACGCGCAGCAGATCGGCTGCAGCCTGGAGGAGGCCAGCAGCTTTGCCAAGTACCTGGGCGGCTCCTCGGGCAACATGGCTTTCGGCACGGCGCGCCTGGGGCTGCGCTCGGCCATGATTTCGCGCGTGGGCGATGAACAAAATGGCCGCTTCCTGGTCGAGACGCTGCGCCGCGAGGGCTGCGACACCAGCCAGGTGCAGGTCGATGCCCAGCGCCTGACCGGCATGGTGCTGCTGGGCATCAAGGACCAGGAGACCTTCCCCCTGCTCTTCGCCCGCGAGAACTGCGCCGACATGGCCCTGGACGCCGAGGCCATCAGCGAGGCGTTCCTGGCCCGCTGCCGCTGCCTGGCCATCACGGGCACCCACCTGAGCGCACCCGGCGTGCTGGCCGCCAGCCGCAAGGCACTGGAGATGGCAGGCCGCCACGGCCTGGTGCGCGTGCTGGACATCGACTACCGGCCCGTGCTGTGGGGCCTGGCCTCGCGCGGCGACGGCGAGACGCGCTATGTGGCCAGCGCCGAGGTCAGCCGCAGGCTGCAGGCCGAGCTGGGCCAGTTCGAACTCATCATCGGCACCGAAGAGGAATGGCTGATCGCCGGCGGCGTGGAGGGCGACCTGATCGCCAGCCTGCGCCGCGTGCGCGAATGCAGCCGCGCCGTCTTCGTGGTCAAGCGCGGGCCGCTGGGCTGCTCGCTGATCGAGGGCGAGGTGCCCGATGCGATCGCCGATGCGCCCACGGTGCTGGGCGAGCGCGTGGAAGTGCTCAATGTGCTGGGCGCGGGCGATGCCTTTGCCTCGGGCCTGCTGTCCGGGCTGCTGCGCGGCAAGAGCCTGGAGGAATCTGCGGCGATTGCCAACGCCTGCGGCGCCATCGTGGTCTCGCGCCATGGCTGCGCGCCGGCCATGCCCACGCAGGCCGAGCTGGCGCACTGGTTCTCGGGCCACCGCCATCCGCGTCCCGACCAGGACCCCGAGCTGTCCCACCTGCACCGCGTCAGCCGGGCGCGGCCGCAGTGGCCCGCGCTGTGCGTGCTGGCCTATGACCACCGCAGCCAGTTCGACGATCTGGCGCGCGAGGCCGGCGCAGCGCCCGCGCGGCTGCGCCCGCTCAAGCGGCTGATCAACGAGGTGGTCGCCCAGGTCGAGCGCGATCCGGGCAACACGGGCCGCATGGGCGTGCTGATCGACGGCCGCCATCACCTGGGCGAGGCCGCGCTGCACGACGCCACGGGACGCGGCTGGTGGATAGGCCGGCCCATCGAGCTGCCGGGCTCGCGCCCGCTGCGCTTTGACGGCACGGACTCGCTGGCCTCCGAGCTGCTGCACTGGCCGCAAAGCCATACCGTCAAATGCCTGGTCTTCTACCACCCCGACGACACGCCCGCACTGCGCGCCGAGCAGGATGCCTGGCTGCAGCAGGTCTGGACCGCCACGCGCGCCAGCGGCCATGAATTGCTGCTGGAAGTGATCCCGCCAAAGGACACGCTGGCGCCCGATGACCGGGGCGAGGCCGTGCTGCGCGCCATACGCCATTTCTACGACCTGGGCCTCAAGCCCGAATGGTGGAAGGTCGGCACCATGGCGCGCGAGAACTGGGAGGCGCTGGATGCCCTGGTGAACGAACGCGACCCCTGGTGCCGGGGCGCCGTGATCCTGGGGCTGTCACAGCCCGTGGAGCAACTGGTGCAGGGCTTTGCCCAGGCGCGGGCGCCCGTGGTCAAGGGTTTCATGATCGGCCGCAGCGTCTGGGCCGGCCCGGCCCTGCAGTGGCTGCGCAACGAGCTGGACGACGCCGCGCTGCGCGATGCCGTCGCCGCCAACTTCCGCGCGCTGATCGCGGGCTGGGATGCCAGCCGCGTGGACGCGCGCCAGGACATCACCGAAGGAGCCGCGGCATGAGCCTTCTCGTCAAGGCCGCGCCCGGCCGCGTCGTCACCGACATCACGCCCGCCAGCGCGGGCTGGAAGCATATCCACTTCAAGGCCCTGCGGCTGCAGGCAGGCGAGGTGGAGGCACTGTCCACGGGACCGCTTGAATACTGCATCACCGTGCTCACCGGCCAGGTGGATGTGCAGGTCGGCAGCCAGGCGTTCAGCGCCCTGGGCAGCCGCGCCAGCGTGTTCGAAGAGAGTGCGCCCATGGCCGTCTACGTGCCGCCCGGCCAAAGCCTGCGCATCACGGCGCGCGGCCCGGCCGACATTGCCTTGAGCGCCGCACCCGCCACGGGCCGCCACGCCACGCGCGTGATCGCCCCCGAAAGCATGCGCCGCAGCGTGCGCGGCCAGGGCAGCAACACGCGCCATGTCTGCGACATCCTGCCCGAGACCGAGGCGGCCGAGTCCCTGCTGGTGGTCGAGGTCATCACGCCCGCGGGCAACTCGTCCAGCTATCCGCCGCACAAGCACGACAGCGCCGACCCCGCCGCGCCGGACGCCGAGACCGTGCTGGAGGAGACCTACTTCCACCTGCTCAACCCCAGCCAGGGCTTTGCCTTCCAGCGCGTCTACACCGATGACCGCAGCATCGACGAAGCCATGGCGGTGGAGCACCGCGACACCGTGATGGTGCCGCGCGGCTACCACCCCTGCGTGGCCCCGCACGGCTACGACCTCTACTACCTCAACACCATGGCCGGGCCCGAGCGGCGCTGGGCCTTCCGCAACGACCCCGCGCACGAATGGATGCTGCGGCCGCGCTGACGCACGGCGCAACAGACACCCATAAAAACCACCGGAGACAAAAAATGCTGTTCAACCCAATGGCCCTGCACCGCAAGGCCTGGCTTTCCTGCGCCCTGCTGACGCTGGGCATGGGCACCGCCCAGGGGCAATCCGCCCCAGCCCCGTCCTCCCAGAGTGCGCCAGCCTGGCCCACCCAGCCCGTCAAATGGGTGGTGCCCTACGCACCGGGCGGCACCACCGACGTGATCGCGCGCCAGCTGGCCGTGCAGATGGGCAAGGACCTGGGCCAGCCCGTGGTGGTGGACAACCGTCCCGGCGCGGCCAGCATCATCGGCGCCACGCTGATCGCACGCGCCCCGGCCGATGGCTACACGCTGGGCACGGCCGACTCGGGCACGCTGGCCTTCAACCCCGCCATGTATGCGCGCCTGAGCTATGACGCGGGCAAGGACTTCAGCTACATCGGCGGCCTGGGCCGCATGCCGCTGGTGCTGGCCGTGCACCCGTCCTTCCCTGCGAAGAACGTGCAGGAATTCCTGGCCATGGCGCGCAAGGAGCCGGGCGGCATCTCCTCGGCCTCGTCGGGGCCGGGCTCGCCGCTGCACGTGGCGCTGGAGCTGTTCAAGCAGCGCACGGGCACCCAGATCCTGCACGTGGCCTACAAGGGCTCGGCCCCGGCGCTGCAGGACCTCATGGCCGGCCAGATCCAGTCCATGTTCGTGGACCTGCCGCCCAGCATCTCGGCCATCCGTGCGGGCAAGCTGCGCGTGCTGGCCGTGGCCACGCCCCAGCGCCTGCCCATCCTGCCCGACGTGCCCACCATGGCCGAGGCCGGCGTGCCCGGCTTCGAAGCCTATGCCTGGCAGGGTTTCGTCGGCCCCGCCCACCTGAGCCCTGCGCTCACCGAGCGCCTGAACAAAAGCCTGGCCACCGCCCTGCGCCACCCCGAGACGCGTGCCAAGCTCGAAGAGATCGGCATACAGCCCATGGAGATGACGCCGCAGCAGTTCGCAGGCTTCGTGCGCTCGGAACAGGCGCTGTGGAGCGGCGTGATCAAGGCAGCCAACATCAAAATGGATTGAAGCGCAGACATCGCCACATAACAAAGATCCCGGAGACAAGCCATGACCCTCGCATCCCGCCGCCAATTCATCCACTCGCTGGCCGCCCTGGCCGCAACGCCGGCCCTGCCCGCCATGGCGCAGGCACCGGCCGGAGCCTGGCCCCAGCGCCCCATTGAACTCATCGTGCCCTTTGCCGCTGGCGGCGGCACCGACGTGCTGGCACGCGCGCTGGCCGAGGTGGCGCGCAAGCACCTGCCGCAGGACCTGATCGTGCTCAACCGCGCAGGCGCCAGCGGCGCCGTGGGCTGGACCGAACTGGCCAATGCCCGGCCGGATGGCTACAAGATCGGCATCATCACCGTCGAGCTGACCATGATCCCGCACATGGGGCTGACCAAGATCAGCTCCGACGCCCTGCTGCCCGTGGCCCGCCTGAATGCCGACCCCGCCACCATCGCCGTGCGTGCCGACTCGCCCTATCGCAGCATCGAGGAACTGATCGCCGCCGCGCGCAAGGACGAGGCAGCGGTGCGCATCGGCAACGCCGGCCCGGGCTCGCTGGGCCACCTGGCCGCCGCCGCGCTGCAGGACAAGGCGGGCGTGAAGTTCAACCACGCGCCCTACCGCGGCGCCAACCCTGCCGTGCTCGACCTGCTGGGCGGCCACATCGAGGCCGTGGCCGTCACGCCCGTGGAGGTGGCCACCTATGTGGCGGCCGGCAAGATCCGCCCGCTGGCCATCATGGCCGAGCAGCGCATACAGGCCGGCTGGGAAGCCGT
Organism: Delftia sp. RIT313; assembly: GCF_000632165.1. NCBI lineage: Bacteria > Pseudomonadati > Pseudomonadota > Betaproteobacteria > Burkholderiales > Comamonadaceae > Delftia > Delftia sp. RIT313. Next base: position 56,190 of record NZ_JFYT01000048.1, read on the forward strand.
GCCCACGCTCAAGGAGCGCGGCATCGACCTGCTCATCGGCGGCTGGCGCGGCCTGGCCGTGCCTCGCAACACGCCCGACGCCGTGGTCCAGACCCTGCGCAAGGCCATGGCCCTGACCCTCAAGGACCCCGTCTTGCGCGAAACCATGGCCAAGCAGAACATGGGCGAGGGCTACCTGGACCAGCCCGAATTCAAGGCCGTGATCGACCGCGACAACGCGGTGTTCAAGCAATTGGTGGACAAGCTGGGGATCAAGGCCTGAGGGGCAGCAGCCTTCACCGAATGAACCCCGCCGCAAACGACGCCCGCAGGAACTCCACGAACACCGCCACCGCGCGCGGCACGTGGCTGGCGTAGGGGCGTATCGCGAACAGGTGTTCGCCGAAGGCATCAACGGGCCGCCAGCCGGGCAGAACCTCGCGCAGATGGCCGGAGGCCAGGCCCGACTGGGCGCTGAAGTCGGGCACCAGGGCGATGCCCAGGCCTGCCATGGCGGCGTCGCGCAGCATTTCGCTGTTGTTGGCGGCAAAGCCGCCGGCCACGGGCACGACGGTGCGTACTGCGTCTGCACCGGCGTCTGCACCGGCGTCCGCACCGGCATAGGCGGGCACGAAGCTCCAGGCCATGGCGCCCTGGGTGCGCGGGTAGTGCAGACACTGGTGCGCGGCCAGGTCCTGCGGGGTGGCCGGGGTGCCGTGCGCGGCCAGGTAGTCCGTGCTGGCCACCAGCAGCGAGCGCGTGGGCGCCAGCGCCCAGGCCACATGGGTTTCAGGCGGGGTGGAGGCATGGCGCACGGCGATGTCGAAGCCCTCCATCGCCAGCGAGCGCAGGTGGTCAGACAGGTCCAGCTCCAGCCGGATCTGCGGATGGGCACGCAGGAAGGCCGGCAGCCGGGGCATGAGCTGCTGGCGCGAGAAGGCCACGGGCGCGGTCACGCGCAGCAGGCCGCGCGGCTCGGCCGCCAGGTCGCGCACGCCCGCAAAGCTGTCGGCGATGTGCTCGAAGGCGCCGCGCGTCTCGTCCACCAGGCGCTGGCCCGCTTCGGTCAGGCGCACGCTGCGCGTGGTGCGTGTGACCAGGGCCACGCCGGCCGCGCGCTCCAGCTCGGCCACGCGCTGGCTCATGGCCGCCTTGCTCACGCCCAGGCGCGCGGCGGCCGAGGTGAAGCTGCCTTGCTGCTCCAGCACGACCAGCCAGTGCAGGTGGCTCCACAAGGCCTCGGCCTTGGCATCGGGTTTTTCATTTGCCATGCAGAGATTGTTCAGCAAAATGAACAATCAATTCAAGCGCAGCGCCTAGGCAGGCCGAAGGCGCACTCCTAGACTGGCTGGCATGAACACCGCAAACACCTCCTTCGCTTCCATCGTCCATTACGTCAACGGCCAGCGCTCGGCAGGTGCCAGCGGCCGCGAGCAGGACGTGACCAACCCGGCCACCGGCCAGGTCACGGGCCGCGTGGCCCTGGCCTCGCGCGCCGATGTCGATGCCGCCGTGGCGGCCGCCCAGGCGGCCTTCCCCAAGTGGGCCGACACGCCGCCGCTGCGCCGGGCGCGCGTGATGTTCCGCTTCCTCGAACTGCTCAACCAGCACAAGGACGAACTGGCCCACGCCATCACGGCCGAGCACGGCAAGGTCTTCACCGATGCGCAGGGCGAGGTCAGCCGCGGCATCGACATCGTGGAGTTCGCCTGCGGCATCCCGCAGCTGCTCAAGGGCGATTTCACCGACCAGGTCTCCACCGGCATCGACAACTGGACGCTGCGCCAGCCGCTGGGCGTGGTGGCGGGCGTGACGCCGTTCAACTTCCCCGTGATGGTGCCGATGTGGATGTTCCCGGTGGCCATTGCGGCGGGCAACACCTTCGTGCTCAAGCCCAGCCCCATCGATCCCACGCCCTCGCTGCTGATCGCCGACCTGCTCAAGCAGGCCGGCCTGCCCGACGGCGTGTTCAACGTGGTCCAGGGCGACAAGGAAGCCGTGGATGCGCTGATCGAGCATCCCCAGGTGAAGGCCGTGAGCTTTGTCGGCTCCACGCCCATTGCCAACTACATCTATGAGACGGGCGCCCGCCACGGCAAGCGCGTGCAGGCCCTGGGCGGCGCCAAGAACCACATGGTGGTCATGCCTGACGCCGATATCGAACAGGCCGTGGACGCACTGATCGGCGCCGGCTACGGCTCGGCCGGCGAGCGCTGCATGGCCATCAGCGTGGCCGTGCTGGTGGGCGATGTGGCCGACCAGCTGCTGCCGCGCCTGATCGAGCGCACCAAGGCCCTGAAGGTGCTGGACGGCGAGGACCTGGCCGCGGAAATGGGCCCCATCGTGACCCGCGCCGCGCACGATCGCATCAGCGGCTACATCGACCTGGGCGTCAAAGAAGGCGCGCAGTTGCTGGTCGATGGCCGGGGCTTCAACGGCAAGGCGGCCGGCGCCGCCACGGGCACCGACACCTCGGGCGGCTTCTGGCTGGGCGGCACGCTGTTCGACCATGTCACGCCCGACATGCGCATCTACAAGGAAGAGATCTTCGGCCCCGTGCTGGCCGTGGTGCGCGCCAAGGACTTCGCCGAGGCCGTGCAGCTGGTCAACGACCATGAGTTCGGCAACGGCGTGGCCTGCTTCACGCGCGACGGCAACGTGGCGCGCGAGTTCGGCCGCCGCATCGAGGTGGGCATGGTCGGCATCAACGTGCCGATTCCCGTGCCCATGGCCTGGCACGGCTTCGGCGGCTGGAAGCGCAGCCTGTTCGGCGACATGCATGCCTACGGCGAGGAAGGCGTGCGCTTCTACACCCGCCAAAAGAGCATCATGCAGCGCTGGCCCGAGAGCACGCCCAAGGGCGCGGAATTCGTGATGCCCACGGCCAAGTAGGCGCAGGCCCGCTCCATGAAAAAACCAGCCCGCGGGCTGGTTTTTCTTTGGGGACTGCGACCTGTCAGAAGCGGTATCCGATGCCGATGGCGTAGACGTTCGGGTTGAGCTTGAGCGACACGCTCTGGCCCGAGGACAGGTGTGCCGTGGTCTTCAGGAAGCTCTTGTAGTAGGCCACGTCCAGGAACCAGCGCTCGTTGAAGTTGTAGACGAAGCCGATCTGGGGCGTCAGGCCCCACTTGCTGTCCACCGAGGCCGTGGTGGGGTTGGCCAGCGTGCCGCCGGTCAGGCCGTTGAGGGAGGCCGTGGTGCGCTCGCCGAAGAACTTGGCATAGGTCACGCCCAGGCCCAGGTAGGGGCGGAAGGCGGAGTTGGCCTCGCCGAAGCGGTACTGCGCGAACACGGTGGCGGGCAGCACCTTGGTGCGGCCGAGCTTGCCCGTGCCGGAGATGGCGCCATCGCCCACGAAGTCGTGCTTGAACGGCAGGCCCATGGGCACGTCGATGGCCCAGTTGTTGGTGACCATGTAGGTCACGCCGCCCGTGAGCTGGCTGTTGGCCTTCACGTCCACGCGGGTGTCGGGGAAGCTGGGCGTGCTCAGCCAGCCGCTGCTGGTCTGGGGATCGATGCGCGTGGCGCCCAGGCGCACGCTCCAGGTGCCGGCGGACTGGGCGGTGGCGGCCATGCAGGCCGTGGCCATGGCCACGGCGGCGGTGATACGCAGGAATGTCTTCATGGATGTGTCTCCTCGTGCTGCGTGTCTGCTATCACAGCCAGCCGGCGCGGGCCAGGGTGCGGGAGGCCAGCTGGCTCATCTGCTGGTGGCCATAGGGCGTGGGGTGGAAGCTGTCGGCAAAGGCATAGCTCTTCCACCAGTTGGCGCTGGTCTCGCCCACGGGAATGGAGGCGGACAGCGCGGCCTCGGTGCAGGTCGGGAAGCTGTAGGTGGGCAGGCCGTCGGCGCCCACGCCGGTGGCAGGGCAGGCCGCCTTTTTCACGTTGGTGTAGGCGTACTGGGCGGGGTCAGCCATCTGCTGGCGGAACTCGCTGTAGAAATCGATGATGGCCACGCGGTTCTCCCCCGTGAAACCAGCCGCGACCTGCTGGTTGAAGGCCTTGACCCAGCCGTCGAACACGGTCTCCAGCTGCGCGGCGGCGGCCGAGCCCTGCTGCTGGGCCACGGACTGCAGCACCAGCTGGAAGCGCGGCGTCAGCGTGATGGCGGGCACGTTGAGGATGGCCACGCGCGTGGCGCCCTTGCCCAGCACATTGGTCTGGATGCTGGAGACAAAGCCCTTGGCCAGGTTCTGCATGTACAGGCCACCGGCCTGGGCCATGCCGGTCTGGCCCTGCTGCAGCAGCGCGCCCAGCGTGGCCGCGTCGATCTTGGTGGACAGCAGCGCCTTGAAGTTGGCGCCCTGGTCCCTGGAAGCGGCCAGGAAGGCGCCGATCACATCGGCCGCGTCATTGGCGCCGCCGTCGATCACCGCCAGGTCATCGGCCGTGAAGCCTGCCGCGCCGGCCAGCAGGATCTGCTGCGTGATGGAGATGGGCGCCGTGGGCGCGCTGGTGTAGTTGATGCGGCCGCCGCCCACGGCGTAGTTGTTGCACGAGGTGTTGGGCGTGAAGGCCGTGCCGTTGAAGCGCGGGCACAGGGAGATGTTGTACAGGCCCGCCACGCGCTCGGCCCAGACCTGGTTGGAGCCTGCGCCCGTCAGCGTGGCGTTCTGCACGGTGAACTTGTAGCCGAAGGTGCCGCTGTCGGAGAGGCTGTCGCCCATCACCTTGACGGAAGTGATCTTGGCGCGGGGGGTGGTGTCGGCGCCGCTGCCACCGCCGCAAGCAGCCAGCAGGCCGGCCGTGGCCAGAGCGGCCGCGAGGATTCGATAACGATTTGCCAAGATGGAATCTCCGTGAAGTGTTATGAATAGCACGACCGTGCTTTTTTGCTAAAGCCATCGTAACGACACTTGCGCATTGGCGACACCGGGCAACTACGGATAGAAATCGCACGCCGACAAGGCAATTCGCACGCGGGCGAACAGACGATAAGGACCGCCGCATCGCCCGTGGGTAGGACAACGCCCTTGCTGGGAAAACAATGAAAAAGGGCCTGCGAAAGCAGGCCCTGCACAAGACGCGAAGGCGCCCGATCAGCGGTCGCGCGCCGTCCAGTCCACCAGCGCATCCCAGGCCGCGCGCGCGGCCGGGGCGTTGGTGTGGTTGGCCATGGCCACCAGCACGTAGCGGCGGCCGCTGGCCCCGTCCACATAGCCGGCCAGGGCCGAGGCATCGCGCAGCGTGCCGGTCTTCAGATGCGCCATGCCCTGGGCCCGGCTGAGGCTGCGGCGCAGCGTGCCATCCACGCCGACGATGGGCATGGAGGCCACGAACTCCGGCATCACCGGCGAGGCCCAGGCCTGCTGCAGCATGCGGCCCAGGCCGGAGGCGGTGATGCGCGCCTCGCGGCTCAGGCCGGCGCCGTTGTCGGCCACGGGCTGCTCGGCCGCGCCCCAGCGCGCCTGCCACCACTGGCCCAGGGCCTGGCGCGAGGACTCGAAGCTGGCCACGCCCGTGCGCTGCATGCCCATGGTCAGGAACACCTGCTGGGCCATGACGTTGTTGCTGTACTTGTTGATGTCGCGCACCACCTCGGCCAGCGAAGGCGATTCGCTCTGGAACGCTGGCTGCAGCCCGGCCGGCACGCGGCCGTCGTGCACGGTGCCGGTGAGCTTGCCGCCCAGCTCGCGCCACATGCCCTCGATGGCGCGGGCCGCGAAGGCCTCGGGCTGGGCCGGCGCCAGCGACCAGCTCTTGTCGCCGCAACTGGCCGGGAACGGGCCGGCAAAGGCGATGCGCAGCGGGTCGGCCATGTCCAGCTGCAGCCGGGCGCGCCAGTCGCCGCACTCGCTGCCGGCCGGCGCCAGCGGCACGGTCTCCTGCTGCTGGATGCCGGCCAGCGGCGGATCGTATTGCAGCCGCGCCACGCCCGCCGCCGCGTCGGGCGTGAAGCCCACGGTCACGGCCTTGTAGTTGACCAGCAGTGCGTCGGGCGCCACGTTGTAGGGGCGCCAGGGTTCGTTGTCGAAGGTGGCCGCGTCATGGCCGCTCACGGAAAACGCGCTGCGGTCCAGCACGATGTCGCCCACGATGACCTTGATGCCCATGCCCTGCAGGCGACGCAGCATCAGCCACAGCCGCTCCATCACGAGCTTGGGATCGCCCTGGCCCTGGATGTACAGCGGCCCGCGCAGCACGCCGTCCTGCACCGGCCCGCCCAGAAAGACGGGCGTGCGCCAGACATGTGCGGGACCCAGCTGGTCCAGCGCCGCATAGGTGGTGACCAGCTTCATGACCGAGGCGGGGTTCATGGCCACATGGCTTTGCCAGTCCAGGCGCGGGGCGGCCCGGCCATCGACCTCGACCACCAGGGCCGAGACCGCGTCGCGCGGCAGCTTGGCGCGCGCAAGCGCCGCCTCCACGGCCGGTGGCAGCCGGCTTTCGCGTGCAGTCTTGGTGGACAGCGAGGCCGGCGAGGTGGGCGCATCTGCCTGGGCGCTTGCCACGCCGGGCAGAACAGACGCCGCCAGCAGCGCGGCCGCCAGACCCCGGCGGGAAAGCGGCAATCCAAGAGAGAAGGCGGAGGAAATCGAGGAAATAAGGGAAGAAGACGGCGAAAGATGCAACATGGCCGGCAAGTCTACGCCGGTCATTGCAGCCCTGCCGGGCGCGGGACGGGCGGGGCACCGATAATCCTGCACTTGCTGCGGCACCGCCGCCTGCCCCAAGCCATGAATCTTCTTGCCCTAGACACCAGTACCGACACCCTCTCCATCGCCGTGCAGCGCGGCGATGCCGTCTGGGAGCACAGCGGCCCCGGCGGTCCGCAGACCTCGACCGAGCTGATCCCCGCCATCCTGGCGCTGATGGCCCAGGCCGGCCTGGAATTCGCCGAGCTGCAGGCCATCGTCTTCGGCCGGGGTCCGGGCTCGTTCACGGGCCTGCGCACGGCCTGCTCCGTGGCCCAGGGGCTGGCCTTTGCCGCCCGCGTGCCCGTGCTGCCCATGGACAGCCTGCTGGCCGTGGCCGAGCAGGCCCGCATGCAATACGGCTGCACCGACCTCATCGCCGTGATCGATGCGCGCATGAACGAGGTCTATCACGCCGCCTATCACTGGAGCGACGGCCGCTGGAACGACATTGGCGAGCAAAGCGGCGACTTCGGCCTGTGCGCGCCCGAGGCCCTGCAACTGCCGCCCGGCACCGTGGTGGCCGGCAACGCCCTGGCCGCCTACGGCGAGCGCCTGGCGCCCCAGGCCAGCCACCTGGCCGCCCTGCCCACCGCCGCCGCCATGCTGCGCCTGGCCCCGGCCCTGCTGGCGGCCGACCGCGCCTTGCCGGCCGACCAGGCCCTGCCGCGCTACATCCGCGATAAAGTCGCGCAGACCACGGCCGAGCGGGAGGCTGCCAAGGCGGCCGCCGCGCTGGCCCTGGCCACGCCCACTCCAGAGGCCACCCCACCCTCACCATGAGCACGCACACGCCACAGCCCTCGCGGCCGCAGCCGCCCCTGACCGACGCCCCGGCTCCGGCTCCGGCGCCGGAGCGGGACAGCGTGCGCTTCGAGCCGCTGAACGTGCTGTCGCTCGACATGCTGCTGCCCGTGGAGCAGCAGGCCTACTCGCATCCCTGGTCCCGTGGCAACTTCATCGATGCCATGGCGGCCGGCAATGAAGCGCAGCTGCTGGTCGATGCGCGGGGCGAACTGGTGGGCTACTTCGTCGCCATGATCGTGCTCGACGAGGTCCACCTGCTCAACATCACCGTGGCCCCGTCGCGCCAGCGCCAGGGCTGGGCCCGCATCCTGCTGGACGCGCTGGCCCTGTGGGCGCGCCAGCGCAAGGCCCAATGGATCTGGCTGGAAGTGCGCGAGAGCAATGTCCGCGCACGCAGCATCTACGCCGCGCATGGCTACCAGGAGGTGGGCCTGCGCAAGAACTACTACCCCATGCACGACGGCCCGCGCGAGCATGCCGTGCTCATGAGCCTCAAGCTATGGCCCTGAATCTAGACACCCGCCAGCGGGCCATGCTGCACGCCATGGGCATCACCGTCTGGCTGCCCGAGCCCGAGACCGCACCCGCCGTGCTGTCCGAGGCCCTCGCTGCGCCCGCCGATGCGCCTGCAGCGGCGCCCCTGGCAGATCCGCCGGCGACCCGCCCCGTGCCGCCGCCCGTGCAGGAGGCGCCCCCCCCGGCGCCTGCTGCACCGGCGCCTGTCGCCGCGCCAGCGCCCGCACGCGTTCAGGCGCCTGTCCAGGCGCCGCCGCCTCCCGCACCCGTGCATGCCTCTCCCGCACCCGTCATTCCCGAACGCGAACGCCCGCCGCGCCGCTACGTGCAGCAGCCCGTGGCCGGCGCCCCGGGCCTGGGCTGGCGGCTGGGCCCCGTGCGGCCCGTGTATGCGGCAACCCCGCCTGCCGGTGATGGCGGCGAAGGCGGCTGGCTGATCCTGCTGGAGCCGCCCGCCAACTCGCTGCCCCTGCCACCCGCCCAGCGCCCCGGCCCCGACTGCGCGCGCACCGCGCTGGAAGGCGACGCGGCCCGGCTGCTGGACAACATGCTGCGCGCGCTGAACCTGCAGGACCATCCGCGCCTGTACAGCGCCGCCCTGCACCGCGTGCAGCCTGCGGCCGAAGGCCAGGAGGCGCCCGAGGTCCCGGCGCTGCAGCCATCGCTGGAGGCGCTGCTGCGCGATCTGCGCCCGGCCTGCGTGCTGGTGCTGGGCCTGGCCACGGCGCGCGCCGTGCTGCAGCGCCAGGAGGCGCTGGGCCGCCTGCGTGCCGAGCCGCACCGCATTGCGGGCGTGCCCGCCGTGGTCAGCTACGACCCCAACTACCTGCTGCGCGCCCCCCAGGCCAAGGCGGGCGCCTGGGCCGACCTGTGCCATGCGCAGGCTTTTGTGACAGGCCGCCAGATGCCCCCTGGAGCCGCTTCCGAATAGCGCAGCCGGCCCGCATGTTGCAGCGCAACGCTGCATAATCCAACGCTTTGCATCTTGGAGAAAGCTCCGTGGAAACCTACCCCAGTTGGTAGCTTTCAACTCCCGGTTGGCCTGTGGGGTTGAAAGCACCTCCGATACCCCGCACGCCTGAGAAGAACACCTGGAGTGAGCCTATGCTCAACATCTTTACGCTGGCCAATGGCCGCCTGGTTCAAGAAGAGATCGAGTCGCTGGAGGAGCTGTCCCGCTTCAAGCCGATCTGGGTGGACCTGGAGTCGCCCACGGTCGAGGAAAAGCGCTGGATCAAACAGCACTACGAGCTGTCCATCCCCGAGGATGCGATGGACGACGACATCGAGGAATCCGCCCGCTTCTACGAAGAAGACAACGGCGAGCTGCACATCCGCAGCGACTTCCTGATCGACGATGACGAGGACCCGCGTTCGGTGCGCGTGGCCTTCATCGTCAACGAGCACAACAAGAACCTGCGCAGCTGCGGCGTATTGTTCTCCATCCACGACGAGGACGTGCCGGTCTTTCGCCTGCTGCGCATGCGCGCACGCCGCGCGCCGGGCCTGATCGACGAAGCCAAGGACGTGCTGCTCAAGCTCTTCGACGCCGACGCCGAATACTCGGCCGACACGCTGGAGCGCATCTACGACGACCTCGAAAAAGCCAGCCAGATGGTGCTGTCCGGCGACGTGACCGACGACGTGGCCCGCGAGGTGCTGGGCGCCATCGCGCGCCAGGAAGACTTGAACGGCCGCATCCGCCGCAACGTCATGGACACGCGCCGCGCCGTCAGCTTCATGATGCGTTCCAAGATGCTCAATGCCGAGCAGTTCGAGGAAGCGCGCCAGATCCTGCGCGACATCGAATCGCTGGACAGCCACACGGCCTTCCTCTTCGACAAGATCAACTTCCTGATGGATGCCACGGTCGGCTTCATCAACATCAACCAGAACAAGATCATCAAGATCTTCTCGGTGGCCAGCGTGGCCCTGCTGCCGCCCACGCTGATCGCCAGCGTCTACGGCATGAACTTCAAGTTCATGCCCGAGCTGGAATGGGAGTTCGGCTACGTCTACGTCATCGGGCTCATGGTGCTCAGCGCCGTGGGGCCCATGCTCTACTTCCGCAAGCGCGGCTGGCTGAAGTAGCGGCAGCCGGCCCCCCCGGGCCGGAACGCCTTCTCAGGCCAGCGCCACGGCCTCGATCTCCACCTTCAACCCGAAATGCAGCGCCCCCGTGGGCACCACGGCGCGCGCGGGCCGGTGCGCGCCGGCCCAGTCCGCGTAGATGCGGTCGAAGGCCGGCCAGTGCGCCATGTCGTCCAGGTACACGCGCACCTGCAGCAGCCGCGGCACGCCGCTGCCGGCCAGCTCCAGCGCCGCTGCCAGGTTGGCCAGCGCCTGCCGGGCCTGGTCCTCGAAACCGGCATCCACCAGGCGCGTGCCGTCGGGCCGTATGGGCAGCTGCCCTGACACGAAGACCAGCCCCTGGCCCGTGGCCGTGTGGCTGTAGTGGCCGCCCGGCGCAGGCAGGTTCGGCGATGCATGGCGCAGATCGATCCCGTTTTCACCAGCCATGGAGCCGCTCCCAGGTTTGCACCGAGCCATCTGCCGCCAGCGCCTGGTAGGCCGGGAACTGCGCGCCCGTGGCGCAGGCATGGTTGGGCAGGATGCGCAGCCGCGTGCCCAGGGGAAAGCGCGTGGCGATATCGGCCTCCGCCGCGCCATCGGCCCGGGCCAGGATGCCGTGCTCCTGGTTGGCGCCCGTGAGCACGAAGCCCGGCATCACCCGCCCCTGCAGGTCGCAGACCTGGCCGTAGCCGAAATCCTGTTTCTGCCGGGCCGTTCCGCGGTCGCGGCTCATGGCCATCCAGCCAGCATCCACGATGGCCCAGCCCTTGTCGGCCTGGTGGCCGATCACGGTGGCCAGCACCGACAGCGCCACGTCCTCGGCCGTGCACACGCCGATGTTGCGCATCACCAGGTCGAAGAACACGTAGACGCCTGCGCGCACCTCGGTCACGCCGTCCAGCCGGCTGGCCGCCAGCGCCGTGGGCGTGGAGCCCACGCTGACCACGGGGCACGGCAGGCCGGCCGCGCGCAGGGCCTCGGCAGCCTGCACGCAGCCGGCGCGCTCGCGCTCGGCCAGGGCCTGCAGCGCCTCGGGCGTGTCCAGCTCGTAGCTGGAGCCCGCATGCGTGAGCACGCCGCCCAGGCGCATGCCGCCGTCGTGCAGCGTGCGGCCAATGGCCAGCAGCAGCGGCGTATCGTCTGCGCCCACGCCGGAGCGGTGGCCGTCGGTATCGATCTCTATCCACACCTCGAAGGCCTCGCCCTGCTCGTGGCCGAACGCGGCAATGGCCTGGGCCGCAGCCACGCTGTCCACGATGAGCTTGAGGTCGCAGCCGCGCCGGCGCAGTTGCAGGGCCTGCGGCAGGCGGTGCGGCGCCATGCTGACTGCATAGAGGATGTCGGTGGTGCCTGCCGCAAAGAACTGCTCGGCCTCCTTCAAGGTGGAGACCGTGATGCCCGAGGCCCCGGCCGCACGCTGCGCGGCGGCCACGGGCACGCTCTTGCTGGTCTTCACATGGGGGCGCAGGCGCACGCCCTGCGCGTCCATGCGCTGCTGCATGCGGGCGATGTTGCGCTGCATGCGGTCGAGGTCGATCACGGCAGCGGGCGTGTCCAGCGTCAAAAGAGTGTCTTGCATGGCGGCTCCTGAAAAAGACTTGGCACAGTCAGCGGCCTGCGGCAAAGCCGCGCAGCCAGGGCAAGGCGGGGGCCAGGGTGGCGGCTTCCCCCTCGGCGGCGGGCGCGCCCGCAGGCCGAGACAGGCCCACGCGGTTGTGCCAGAAGGTGCGCAGGCCCACGGCCGAGGTGCCGAACAGGTCATAGCCCGATCCGGCCACGAAGGCGGCCTGGCCCGCAGGCAGCCCCAGCCGGTCCAGCGCCAGCTGGTAGGGCCGGGGGTCGGGCTTGTAGAAGCCCGCTGCTTCGGAGGTGACCACCACGTCCCAATCCACGCCCAGCAGCGCGGCGGCACGTTGACCCAGGCGCTCGGAGCAATTGGTCACCACGGCCAGGCGGCAGTGCGGGCGCAGGGCGGCCAGCAACTCGCGCGCGCCGTCCCAGGGCTGCAGCTGGTCCCATTGCGCCTCCAGCCGGTCGGCGGCCGAGGCGGGCAGGCCCCGGTTGCGGGCCGCGTCGCGCACCAGGTCTTCATAGGGCTGGTAGGCGCCGCAGCCATAGGTCAGGCGCAGGTACTCGGCGCGCCAGTCGCGCCCGGCGGCCTCGCTGCCGGCAGCGCTGTTCCATACCGTCCAGGAGTCAAGCAAGGCGGTCAGCAGGTCGAAAAGCACGGCACAGGGCCAGGCGGCGGCGGTCGGTTCCGTCAGTGGGGCTGGGGTGTTCATGGCCTGGAACTGTACGGATGGAACCTGTGCCCGTGGTTAAATCCGCCGTCATCAATCGTTAAGGCAAATTGAATGATTGCCATCGAAGACCTGCAGCTTGCCGCCGCCCTGCTGCGCGAAAGCTCGCTGAGCGCCGCAGCCCGTGCGCTCGATGTGACGCCGCCTGCCCTGTCCATGCGGCTGCGCCGGCTGGAGGCCGAACTGGGCCTGTCCCTGGCCAACCGCAGCGCGCGGCGCCTGGCGCTGACGCCCGAGGGCGAGCGCTTCGCCCGCGAGGCCGTGCGGCTGTTGGGCCAGATCGAGGAGCTGCGCGACTCGCTGCACGGCGATGCCCGCCAGCTGGGTGGCACGCTGCGCATTGCCGCGCCCTTTGGCTACGGGCGCAGCCGGCTGGCCCCGGCCCTGGTGCCCTTCACGCGCCAGCACCCGCAACTGAAACTGCAGCTGGACCTGCGCGAAACGCCCTTCCCCGACCGCCACGATGCCGACGCCGTGGTCCACATAGGCACGGTGCGCGACTCCTCCTGGGTGGCGCGCGAGCTGGCCGCCAACGACCGCTGGCTGTGCGCCAGCCCCGACTACCTGCGCCGCCACGGCACGCCCGCCACGCCGCGCGAATTGCTGGAGCACGCCTGCATCTGCATCCGCGAGAACGAGGAAGACGTGACGCTGTGGCACCTGCGCCCCGCCGCCAGCCGGCGTGCCGCGGACGGCCAGACCCTGCGCGTGACGCCGTCCTACGTCACCAACGATGGCGGCGTGGCCCGCCACTGGGCCGAGCAGGGCCTGGGCCTGGTGCTGCGTTCGCAATGGGACATGGAGCAGGCCGTTGCCGAGGGCCGGCTGGTGCGCGTGCTGCCCGACTGGCATTTCGGCAGCGCGCCCGTCACCCTGCTGGTGCCCACGCGCAAGGGACGCACGGCACGCGTGCAGGCCCTGGTGACGTTTCTGGAGCAGTGCGCCGCAGCGGGCGCGCTGTAGTGCAGGTCAGGCCGTGCGCGCGGACCTGTCCCGGGCATCGCTGGCACCGTCGGTGCCCTGGCCGCGCTCGCGCAGCCACAGCACCAGGCCGCAGACCATGACCACCAGCTGCGTGCCCACCAGCAGGCTGAAGCCTGCGACGAACCCGCCACCGGCCGAATGCGAGGTCCAGCCGATGACGGCCCCCATGAGCGCAGGCATGAAGCCCGCCACCAGGGTCGCCGTGCCGTTGACGACGCCGTAGGCGCTGGCCACATGCTCGGGCCGCGCGCAGTACTGCACGGTGCTGGGAATGGCAGGGCTCATCAGGCCCCAGCAGAAGTTGGAGGCGATCAGGCAGTAGGCCGCCGCGTAGCGGTCTTCCATGTGGATGGCCAGCCAGATGGCCAGCGCCAGGCCCAGGCTGCCGCCGACGAAGATCAGCGGCACCTGGCGGCGCGGCAGGCGGTCGATGACGATGCCGCCGACCAGCACGGCCAATACCGTGGCGTACTGCGGCAGCGAGGCCAGCCAGCCCATCTCGCGCAGCGAAAAGCCGCGCGACTCCAGATAGGCCGGCAGCCAGTTGCTGCTGCCCCAGAGGTAGGAGAAGAAGGCCGCCGACAGCACGGCCACCAGCACCAGATAGCGCGTGTGCATGGCGCCGCGCACGATCTGGCCGACCTGGCCCACCGCCTCGCCCAGCGAGCGCGGGCGCGGCATGCCGGCGTCCACGCGGGGCATGCGGATGAAGGCCAGCACCAGCGGGATGCCGATGGCTACATTGATCAGGCCCAGCACGTGGAACGAGGTCTGCCAGTCATGGCCGGCCACCAGGTAGCCGATCAGCGGGTAGCCCACCGCCAGCCCCAGGCCCGTGCCCATGTTCACGAAGGAGTTGGGCAGGCCGTTCTCGTGGCTCTGGAAATGCGCCTTGATGTAGCTGCCCGCCAGCGAGTACAGCGGCCCTTCGGAGATGCCCAGCAGGATGCGCGAGGCCAGCAGCAGGCCATAGCTGTTCATGGCCGGGGACAGAAAGGACACGGCGCCCCACAGCAGCAGGCCGACCACCAGGCTTCGGCGCACGCCGAAGAGCGCCGCGCAAAACGGCGTCAACACGAAGGAAGAAACGCCGTAGCCCACCATGAAGGCCGTGGCCAGCAGGCCCTGGCGCGTGCGGTCGTCGTGCGTCAGCCCGATGTGGTCCAGAAATCCCTGGTCGAGGATGAGGATCGAAAGGTTGATCCGGTCCACATAGGAGATGGCGACGATGATGAAGAGGCTGATCACCCCCCACCAGCGGGCCGCACGCATATCTTTCATGGCAAGTCTCTATCGCCCGATGGGCTGTATCAGAAGAAGTGGCGCACGCCCACCTCGAAGCCGGAGGAGCGGCCGCCCAGCGTGGTGCCCGGGGCCGACAGGCCCTGCACGCCGATGGACTTGGCCGCGCCGTCCTTGTTCTTGAGGAAGGCCACCGTGCCGTAGACCTGGGTGCGCTTGGACAGGTTGTGCCCGTAGCCCACGCTGATCTTGTTCCAGTCGGCATTGCTGCCGTCGGTGTTGTAGTGGCCGTAGGAGGCCTTGAACTCGCCCATGCCCACGGGCGCGGTCACGCCCAGCTGCAGGGCGGTGACCTTGAGGGCGCCGCGCTTTTCGCTGGCCCACAGCAGCATGGGCTTGGCCACGCCGAAGTCCCAGCTCAGGCCCACGTTGCTGGCCGTGAGGTTGGTCGCATCGCTGTCGCCATAGAACTTGCCCGTGGCCAGCGCGCCGTTGAACGGGCCCTGGCGGTAGCCGAAGCGCAGGCCGCGGTAGTCGCCCTGGTTCTTGTTGGGCGCGCTGCGCGCCTGCTCGCCCATGGCCACCTGCACCTGGCCGTAGAAGCCGCCCAGGTTCTGCGGCAGGAAGTAGCTGACCGCGTTGCTGATCTGGATGGGCGCGCCGCCCGTGGCCGTGCCCGTGCCGGGAATGCCCAGCATGGTGAAGCCCATGGTGCCGCCCACGCCGTTGGTGAGGAAGGGGTCGAAGATCAGCGTGCTCAGGAAGGTGGCCGAGTCATCGCGGCCCAGGCGCACTTCGCCGAAGTCGCCCGACAGGCTCACGGTGGAGCGGCGGTTGAAGCTCAGGCCGCCACCGCTGGCCTTGCCCGAGCCGCTGTCCACGTCCATGCCCGCCTCCAGCCAGAAGCCCGCACGCAGGCCGCCGCCCAGCTCTTCCGTGCCGCGAAAGCCGAGGCGGCTGATGTTGGCGCCGCCCGTGGACAGGCCGGTCTTGGACGGGCCGGAGCCGTTCAGGTGCGTGACGCCGACATCGACGACGCCGAAGATCTCGACCTTGGACTGCGCCGAAGCGGCACCGGGCAAGGACGCCAGGCAGGCTAGCGCCACGCCCAGCATGGGCGTATGGATGGTTTTCATGGGGTTGTCTCCTCTGGGGTGGTGGCTTGGGGGGCTTGGGAA
>NZ_JFYT01000049.1:0-70140 GCF_000632165.1 Delftia sp. RIT313
CTTCCGACTCGCTGCGATCAGCGAAGCCTTGAATTCTAGCACAGTTTTTAGCGTCGTTGCAATCAAATTTCTTCGATCTTTTCAACACCAGCGATCTGCATCGCTTCTCTTCAGCAGAGCCTTGCATTGTAGCACGTTTTTTCATGCTGTCTACAAGACTTTTCTGACTCATCGCTGTCTGCAAGGCAGTGTGGCGACGAGGGATCGAACTATAGCATGGGTTTTTACCGATGGCGTGAAATTCGTGAACTTCCTTGCAGACCAGTGAAGAAGCCACCGCCCCGCCCTCTGAAACCGGCCCGGAGCCTGCCCTGCGGGCAGGCTCCGGGCGGGGAGGCCCTGCTGCCTGCACCAGGAATCGGGCCCGCATAGATAATGCGCGCACGATGGCATTGATTACTTTGATAGACGCCCAACTGGCGTTCGGGCATGTGGCGCTTCTCGACCACGCCCAGTTTTCCCTGGAGAGCGGCGAACGTGTGGGCCTGATCGGTCGAAACGGCGCAGGGAAGTCCTCTTTGTTGAAGATTCTTGGCGGACTGGCCAAGGCCGATGACGGCCAGGTCCAGACACAGTCCGGTATCCGCATTACTTATGTGGCGCAGGAGCCGGTGCTTGTGCCCGAGCAGACGATCTTCGAGTCGGCGTCCGCTGGCATTGCCGAGGTGATCGCCGTACGCGAGCGCTATCTGGCGGGTGGCGAGGGCGAGGATCTCGATGCGCTGCAGTCCCAGATCGAGGCCTATGACGCCTGGAATTGGGAGCAGCGCGTGGAAGAGACGCTGCAGCGGCTGCACCTGGATCCCGACGCCCTGGTGGGCACGTTGTCCGGGGGGATGAAGAAGCGCGTTGCGCTTTCCCAGGCGCTGGTGGCCCGTCCTGACGTGCTGCTGCTGGACGAGCCGACCAACCACCTGGACCTGGATGCCATCGAGTGGCTGGAGGAGCTGCTGCTGAACTTCAAGGGCAGCGTGGTGACCATTACCCACGACCGCTCCTTCCTGGACCGCGTCTCCACGCGCATCGTGGAGCTGGATCGTGGAACGCTGCGCTCCTATCCCGGCAATTTCGTTCAATACCAGCAAACCAAGGAAGATCAGCTGGCCCAGGAAGCCGTGATCAACGCCAAGGCCGACAAGCTGCTGGCCCAGGAGGAGGTGTGGATCCGCAAGGGCGTGGAGGCGCGCCGCACGCGCAGCCAAAGCCGCATCGGCCGATTGGAGCAGTTGCGGGCCAACCGCGCTGCCCGCCGCGATGTGCTGGGCGGGGTGAAGATGGACATTGCCTCGGGCCGGGGCGATGGCTATCAGGGCAAGATCGTGGCCGAGCTGACCGATGTGGCCAAGTCCTTTGGCGACAAGCAGATCGTCTCGCATTTCAGCGCCACCATCCTGCGCGGTGACAAGGTGGGACTGATCGGGCCCAACGGTGCCGGCAAGACGACGCTGCTCAAGATGATTCTGGGCGAACTGGCGCCTGACAGCGGCAACGTGCGGCTGGGTGCGAATCTGCAGGTGGCTTACTTCGACCAGATGCGGCACCAGATCAATATGGATGCCACGCTGGAGGACTTCATCAGCCCCGGCAGCGAGTGGATAGAGATCGGCAACCAGAAAAAGCACGTGAAGAGCTATCTGTCGGACTTCCTGTTCTCTCCGGCACGCGCTCACTCTCCTGTGCGTTCACTGTCCGGCGGCGAGCGCAACCGCCTGCTGCTGGCACGCCTGTTTGCCCGCCCCGCGAATGTGCTGGTTCTGGACGAGCCGACCAACGACCTCGATATCGAGACGCTGGAGATGCTGGAAGACCTGCTGCAGAACTACGACGGCACGGTGTTCCTGGTCAGCCATGACCGCAGTTTCCTGGACAACGTGGTCACCAGCACCATTGCCTGGGAAGGGCCGGGCAAGTGGCGCGAATACGAAGGCGGCGTGCAGGACTGGCTGGACCAGTCGCGCCGCAGCCAGGATCTGGCCGAGGCTGCACAGCCCAAGCCTGCCAAGGAAGAGGCCAAGCCGACGGCGGTGCGCAGCGACAGCAAGCCCAAGCGCAAGCTCAGCTACAAGGAGCAGCGCGAGCTCGATCAGTTGCCCGAGACCATTGCATCTCTGGAGGCGGAGCAGAAATCCATTCGCGAGTCCCTGGCCGACGGCTCGCTGTATGCCAACGACAACTCCCGCGCCGTTCAGTTGCACCAGCGCGATGGCGAGATCGATGAGCAGCTGATGGAGGCACTGGAGCGCTGGAGCGCCTTGTCCGAGTAGGCACCGTGTCGAACTGACAAAAAAAGAGCGCCATGCGCTCTTTTTTATGGAGGCCGCCAGAGCGGGCCGTTGCGCTCAGATGCGGTGGTGCACCTGGTCCGAACCTATGCGCAGCTTGCCCAGCAAGGCGGCGGCGATCTGGTTGAGGGGCAGCACTTCGTCGGCAGCGCCGTGGGCGATGGCCTCGCGCGGCATGCCGAAGACGATGCAGCTGGCCTCGTCCTGCACGAGGTTGTAGCTGCCTGCATCGCGCATTTCGCGCATGGCGACCGCACCATCGGCGCCCATGCCGGTGAGCATGATGCCGTAGGCGTTGCGGCCCGCGCAGGCGGCCACCGACTTGAACAGCACTTCGACCGAAGGCTTGTGGCGATTCACCGGCGGGCTGTCATCGACCACGGCGACATAGTTGGCGCCGCTGCGCTGCACGGAGAAATGCTTGCCACCCGGGGCGATATAGGCATGACCGGGCAGCAGACGCTCGCCGTGCTGCGCTTCCTTCACGGTCATCTGGCACAGGCTGTTGAGCCGGGCCGCGAAGCTGGTGGTGAAGCCCGGCGGCATGTGCTGGGTGATGACGATGGCCGGGCAGTCGGCCGGCAGATGGGTGAGCACTTCGCGGATGGCCTCGGTGCCGCCCGTGGAGGCGCCGATGGCAACCAGCTTCTCCGTGGAAAGCCGCCCCAGCAGCGACGTCGGTGCAGCCTGGCGCGGCACGGCCGAACCTGCAGAGGAAGCGACCGGCGCTGCCGCGCTGCCTGCGGCAGAGGCTGCACTGCGGGGAGCGACCGGCAGACGCCGTACCTGGGCCACGGCAGCAACGCGGATCTTGTCCACGATCTGCGCGGCCAGTTCCTGCAGGCCGTTGGAGACACCCACGCGCGGCTTGGCCACGAAGTCGATGGCGCCCAGCTCCAGTGCGCGCATGGTGACCTCGGCGCCGCGTTCGGTCAGCGTGGAGATCATGACCACCGGCATGGGACGCAAGCGCATGAGCCGGCCCAGGAAGTCGATGCCATCCATGCGCGGCATTTCCACATCGAGCGTGATCACGTCGGGATTCATCTCGCGAATCATTTCGCGTGCGATCAGTGGGTCATTGGCCGAGCCGATGCATTCCATGTCGTGCTGGCGATTGATGATCTCGGACAACAGACTGCGCACCAGCGCAGAGTCGTCCACCACGATCACCCTGATTTTCCTGTCCATTCCTTTGAACCTTCCTCAAAACAGGTCGACCGAGCCGCCTGCCGTATTGCGTGCCACGACGGCTGCATTGCCGCGTGTGAATTCCTGCTGTACCAGCTCCTCCGGATGGGCATGTGCCAGGCGCTTGACCATGGCCTTGCCGCTGGCGGGGAAGAACACCACCTTGCGAGGGTAGATGTCCAGCACATCCTCCGAGACGATGGGGATGCGTTCGGTCTGCAGATACTGCGTGACGAAGGCGGTATTGCGTTCGCCCACGTTCATGGTGGTGAAGTTGTGCATCACCTGCCCGCCGCCGAAGATCTTGGCCTGCAGCGACTCGCGCCGGGCACCGAGCTTGAGCATTTCGTTGATCAGCAACTCCATGGCGTACGAGCCGTAGCGGCCCGATGCATCGGCAGAGTCGCCGTCGGGCAGCATGAAATGGTTCATGCCGCCCACGCGCATGGTGCGGTCCCAGATGCAGGCCGAGATGCAAGAGCCCAGCACGGTGACCAGGATCACGTCCTCGTTGGAGACAAAGTATTCGCCGGGCAGCACCTTGACGGCGTTGTGCTGGAAATGCGGGTCGTAATAGAAGAACGAAGCCTCGCCAGGGTAGCGCTGCTGGCGCTTGAGCTGCTCCAGCGAGGAACGCGGCACCGGATCGCCCGGCGCCGGATAGTCTGCAGCGGTATAGCTGTTGATGCGCGGCATGCGGCGACGCTCCGAGGGCGCCGGTGGCGGTGCGAAGGCAGGGCGGTCTCCGATCATGGAAGCACCCCCTGGCGTGCGGCAGGACCTGCGTCAGCGGCGCTCATAGACGGTCTTCCCCTTGAGCGTGAACAGATCGCGCGATTCACTGAAGTTCTCGGCATGCCCGACGAACAACAGGCCACCGGGCTTCATCACGCGGTGGATGCGCTCCAGCACGCGGCGCTGCGTGGCCGCGTCGAAGTAGATCATCACGTTGCGGCAGAAGACCACGTCGAAGGGGTCGCGGAACGGCCAGTCGTCACGGATCAGGTTGACGTTGAGAAACTCCACCAGGCGGCGCAGTTCGGGCTTGACGCGCACCAGGCCTGCATTGCCGGCCTTGCCCCGCAGGAAAAAGCGGTGCAGGCGCTCGGCGCTCATGCCCTTGATGCTTTCGGCGCGGTAGACGCCGGCCGATGCCGTGTCCAGCACGCGCGAGTCGATGTCGCTGGCCTGCAGCTGAAAGCTGGGCGTGGCACCCAGCGCTTCCAGCGCCGTCATGACGATGGAGTAAGGCTCTTCCCCGGTCGAGGCCGCATTGCACCAGACCTTCCAGGCCGTGCCGGCCGGCTTGCTGCGCAGATGCTGGGCAAAGATCTCGAAATGGTGCTGCTCGCGAAAGAACGCCGTGAGATTGGTGGTCAGCGCGTTCACGAACTCCTGCCACTCCACGCCGTCGGACTGCGACTCCAGCCAGTCCAAGTAGGTGGAGAAGCTGTCGTAGCCCGTCTCGCGCAGGCGCCGCGACAGGCGGCTGTAGACCATGGCGTGCTTGCCATCGTGCAGGCTGATGCCGGCCCGCTGGTAGATCAACGCCTGTACGCGGGCAAAGTCCCGCGACGACCATTCGAATTCGCGCCCCTGGGCCAGGGGCCCGTTGGCATCCCCGTCGTCGGCGACGGGACGTGCGGCCAGTGCCGCATTGGAAGAGCCGGATCGCATGAGGGCGCTCAGTGCAAGAACGGGTCTCAGTCGACCGAGGCGACCAGGCCCATGTCCACGTTGTTCATGAGCTTTTCGATGTCCAACAGGATGAGCATGCGCTCGCCCACGGAACCCAGGCCCAGAATGCAGCCGCTGTCGATGGCGCTTTCGATGTCCGGCGCGGGGCGCACGGCTTCGGGAGCCAGTTCCATCACGTCGCTGACCGAGTCCACCACGATGCCCACCACGCGGTTGCGCAGGTTCAGGATGATGACGACGGTGAAGCTGTTGTATTCCACCTGGGAGCAGTTGAACTTCAGCCGCATGTCCACGATGGGCACGATGGTGCCGCGCAGATTGACCACGCCCTTGATGAATTCCGGCGCATTGGCGATGCGGGTCGGCGGCTCGTAGCCGCGGATTTCCTGCACCTTCAGGATGTCGATGCCGTATTCCTCCTGGTCCAGGCGGAAGGTCAGGTACTCGCGCGCGCCGGTGGCGACGCCTTCTGCGGTCTTAGCGATCACGCTCATTGCTCAGCTCCTCAACTGTCGGACCCGCGCCGTGGTGGCGAAGGCCATGGTTTCTTGGCGGCGCGCAGGCACTGCCTGCGGCGCCGTCGATTGTGGTCAGGTACCCCTGTCCCGTTCAGTGGCGTGCACGACGCACCAGCGCGCCGGTGTCCAGAATCAGCGCCACCGTGCCATCGCCCAGGATGGTGGCGCCCGAAACGTTGGGCACCTTGCGGTAGTTCGATTCAAGGTTCTTGACCACCACCTGGTGCTGGCCCAGCAGCTCGTCGACCAGCAGGGCCACGCGGCTGCCGTCGGACTCGACAACCACCATGATGTTGCTGGACTGGCTGGTGTCGCTGCGCGGCACGCGGAAGGTCTTTTCCAGCGCGAACACGGGCATGTACTCGTCGCGCACCTTGACCAGCTGCGTGCCGTTGGCCACGGTGTTCACGTCTTCGGCCTTGACCAGGAAGGACTCGACCACCGAGGACAGCGGCAGGATGTAGACCTCGTCGCTGACGCCGACCGACATGCCATCCATGATGGCCAGGGTCAGCGGCAGGCGAACGGCCACGCGCATGCCCTTGCCCTGGGTGGACTCGATCTCGACCGAGCCGCCCAGCGCCGCGATATTGCGCTTGACCACGTCCATGCCCACGCCGCGCCCGGACACGTCGGTGACCACGTCGGCCGTGGAGAAGCCCGGCGCGAAGATCAGCTGCCAGACCTCCTGATCGGGCATGTTGTCCGAGACATCCATGCCGCGCTCGCGGGCCTTCTGGAGAATCCGTTCGCGGTTCATGCCGCGCCCGTCGTCGCGCACCTCGATGACGATGGAGCCGCCCTGATGGGAGGCTGCCAGCGTCAGCGTGCCGTGCTCGGACTTGCCGGCCGCCAGGCGGTCCTC
Organism: Delftia sp. RIT313; assembly: GCF_000632165.1. Classification (NCBI taxonomy): domain Bacteria; kingdom Pseudomonadati; phylum Pseudomonadota; class Betaproteobacteria; order Burkholderiales; family Comamonadaceae; genus Delftia; species Delftia sp. RIT313. The sequence continues at coordinate 6,555 of NZ_JFYT01000049.1, forward strand.
GGGCATTTCGATGCCGTGGTCCACACTGTTGCGCACCAGATGGGTCAGCGGGTCGGTGATCTTTTCGACCAGTCCCTTGTCCAGCTCCGTGGCCTCGCCCAGCGTGATCAGGTCGATCTTCTTGCCCAGCTTGCCGGCCAGGTCGCGCAGCATGCGCGGGAAACGGCTGAACACGGTGGACATGGGAATCATGCGGATGGACATCACCGACTCCTGCAGATCGCGCGTATTGCGATCCAGGTCGGCCAGGCCTGCCAGCAGTTGCTGGTAGGCCGATGCGTCCAGTCCGTGGCTGTTTTGCGCCAGCATGGCCTGGGTGATGACCAGCTCGCCCACCAGGTTGATGAGCTGGTCGACCTTGGACACCGACACGCGGATGCTGGTGGACTCCATCTGCGCCTGCTGCGTCTGGGCCGCCGTCTTAGCGGCGGGCTTGGCCACGGCGCCGGCCGGCTGGATGGCCAGCGCGCCATCGGCCTGGGGCATGCCAGGCGCGCCGTTGAAGAAGCCATAGGCCTCATCGGCAGGCGGAATGGCGGCCGAGGCCAGGGCGGCATCGGGGTCGTGCGCATGCTCTTCAGCGGCCGGGGCTTGCGCCGCCACCGCTGCGGGTGCTGCCTCGGCAGAGGCTCCGGCCGCCGTGATGCGGACCTGCTCCTTGGCCACGTGGAAGGCGAACAGATCGAGCAGGTCGTCGTCGGTGGACGAGGTCTGTACGTCAAAGAGGCGGCTTTGCGGCTGATCGCAGGCCAGGTCCTCGATGCGTCCCAGGCCCGGAATGTCGCGGAACAGCTCCTTGATGGCCTCGGCCATCTCCAGGCGCTCCAGCGGACCGATCAGGATATGCAGCGAACGTCCGCCGCTGCTGGGTGCCGTGCCGACGGCGCCGCCCGAGACAGGTGCTGCAGCAACCGGGGCCGGAGCCTGCGCTGGCGCAGCCACAGGGGCTGGAGCCGGGGTCGGTGCGGGAGCCGGCGCTGCCGCTGCAGGTACGGCGCTGCGGCCTTCCGCCAGCGTCTCGATGCGTGCCACCAGATCCGTGGTGGACAGGGCCTCGCCCTCGTTGCCGGCCTGGTGGCGTGCCAGCAGGCTGCGGCTGGCATCAGCCGACTCCAGCAACACATCGACCATCTCCGGAATCGGTGTGATCTCGTGCCGGCGCAGCCGGTCGAGCAGCGACTCCATGCGGTGCGTCAGCTCGGTCACGTCGGCAAAGCCGAAGGTGGCCGCCCCGCCCTTGATCGAGTGCGCGCATCGGAAGATGCCGTTGAGTTCCTCGTCATTGGCCGCTGACAGATCCAGATTCAGCAGCATCTGCTCCATCTGGTCGAGGTTCTCGGCCGCTTCTTCGAAGAAGATTTGATAGAACTGGCTCAGGTCGAAGTCTGCGCCCGCTCCTGCCCCATCCTGGTGTAGATCCGCCATCTTTGGTCCTGCTGTTTCCTGTTGCCCGTACTTATCGGCTCAACGCATTACTTTCTGAATGACTTCGATCAAACGGTTTGGATCGAAGGGCTTGACCAGCCAGCCCGTGGCGCCCGCGGCGCGTCCGGCCTGCTTCATCTGGTCGCTGGATTCGGTGGTGAGAATGAGAATCGGCGTGTTCTGGAACTTGGGGTCTTCGCGCAGCTTGCGGGTCAGACCGATGCCATCCAGACGCGGCATGTTCTGGTCGGCCAGCACCAGGTCGACTTGTTCGAGCTGTGCCTTCTCGAGCGCATCCACGCCGTCAACCGCCTCCACAACGCGAAATCCCGCCCCTGCGAGGGTGAACGCCACCATCTTTCGCATCGAGGGGGAATCATCAACAGCCAGAATCGATCGCATGTATAGCTCCAACAGACGGGCAATAAAAGGTAGAAGAGTGCATGGTCAGTGGTCAGAACAGCTCGACCGAGCCAGCATCCATCTCGCTTTGCGTGACGGGATTGGGCCGGTCGGGTATCGCCGGCAGGCCCAGGGAATCGTCCTCCCCCTCGTCCACACCCATGGTGGCTGCGGCCAACTGGAACGCGCAGCCTTGCAAAATCTTCGTAATATGGGCGATCAACTGGGAGGACATGTCGTGAAACTGCAACTCGGTCACCGCCAACCGAAGCGTGGACCGCGCGGCGTCCAGCTCGGGCAAGGCGCCTAGCGCCTCACCGGCCAGCTGGCCGTGGGTCTCGTCGAAACGGTCCAGCAGGTTCTGCGTTGCATGATTGAGAAGGCCTTCCAGGCGCTGCAGATCGCGCATCGCCACCAGCAAGGCATCCTGCAGGTCTGCGGCCACCATGACGGGCATGGGGACGGCAGGCTCGCCCGAAGGCTTGTGCATTGACTGCATTGTTACTCCACCACCAGCGTTTCAGCCCAATGTTCGCCATGCTCTGCAGCATGGCCAGCCCTTGTCAATCGTCCCCAGGAATGCAGCGCATCCCTTGATATACACGACCACTTGCATTTATGTTCCAAAATGTATCTCATGATAGCGCCCCCGGGGATGCCAGACCACCGCACAAGCCCTTGCGCATACTGCACATCGAGGATTCGGCGGCCGACCAGGCGCTGGCGCGGCTGAGCCTGCTGCGCGGCGGGCTGGTCTGCGAGATTGTCGCGGTCGACCTGCTCGATGATGCCGCAGCCGCGCTGCAGAGCCAGGCATTCGACCTCATCCTGGCCGACTACCACCTGCCCGGCTTCACGGCGCTGGACGCCTGGGAGCTGGTGCGCCGCCAGCCCGGGCATCCGCCCTTTGTGCTGCTGTCGGGCGCCATCGGCGAGTCGGCCGCCGTGGACGTGATGCGCGAGGGCATCAGCGACTACCTGCTCAAGGACCACATCACGCGCCTGCCCCATGTGGTCTCGCATGCGCTGGAAGTGCACGAGGCCCGCCTGGCGCGCCGCCGCGCGGCGGCCGAGCTGGCGGCGTCCGAGCGTCGCCTGGCCGATCTGACCGAGCACCTGCAGACCTCCACCGAGCGCGAGCGCGCCAGCATTGCCCGCGAGATCCACGATGACATCGGCGGCTCGCTGACCTCGGTGAAGTTCGATGTGGCCTGGATTGCGCGCAATGCGCCCGAGGGCGGACTGCGCGAGCATGCGCTGGCCGCGCTGGAAATGCTGGAGCATGCGCTGGGTGCAAGCCAGCGCATCATGATGAACCTGCGCCCGCCCGTGCTGGACCAGGGACTGGTGGCCGCCGTGCAATGGCTGGCCGAGAATTTCGAGCGCCGCACGGGCGTGCCCACCCGGGTGCGCAGCAGCCGCGAGAGCATGGACATCGCGCCCGACATCCAGGTCGTGGCCTACCGCACGGCCCAGGAGGCGCTGACCAACGTCGGCAAATATGCCCAGGCGCGCCATGTGGACATCGATCTCTCGGACCGCGAAGGCTTTCTCACGCTGGAGGTGACGGACGACGGCGTGGGCCTGGCCAAAGGCGCGCGCGACAAGCCCGAATCCTTCGGTTTGCGCGGTCTGGGCGAGCGTGCGCGCACCGTTCGGGGCTGGCTGGATGTCAGCAGTCAAGCCGGGCGAGGAACCTCGGTCATCGTCTCCATTCCGCTGGACGATGGCGGCACTTGCCCTAATATCCCGGGCAATGAATGCTGAACGCCATGGCGGCGTGACCCTTTTTCCAGGAGGCCGACTTTGATCCACGTGGTGCTGTGCGACGACCATGCGGTGCTGCGCCGGGGCATCCGTGACACCCTGGCCGAGGCAGTGGACATCAGCGTCACCGCCGAAGCAGGCAGCTATGCCGAGCTGCGCGAACAGCTGCGCACCGCCACCTGCGACGTGCTGCTGCTGGACATCAACATGCCCGGCCGCAGTGGCCTGGAAGCCCTGGCCAGCGTGCGCGAAACCCATCCGCTGATCAAGGTGCTCATGGTCTCCATGTACCCCGAGGATCAGTACGCGCTGCGCTGCCTGAAGGCGGGCGCGCAGGGCTACGCCAACAAGGCAGGCGACCCGGTGCTGCTGATCGAGGCGGTGCGTACCGTGGCCACGGGCCGCAAGTACCTGACGTCCGAAGTGGCCCAGATGCTGGCCGACAGCCTGGCCCAGCCCGCACCCCAGGTGCCGCATGAAAGCCTGTCCGAGCGCGAGCTGCAGACGCTGATCAAGATCGCGGCCGGGCAGCGGCTGACCGACATCGCCACCGAGCTGATGCTCAGCCCCAAGACCGTCAGCGTCTACCGGGCCCGCGTGCTGGAAAAACTGCAGATGAGCAGCAATGCCGAACTCACGGCCTACGCCATCCACAACCAGCTGATCTGAGGCTTTTGCGGCCGACAGGCCTGTAAATCTGTTGTTTTTCACAACTGCTTACATTGAAGTGCCAAATACCGCAATGCCGCGCTGCAGCAAGGCGACCAGGGGCTGCTCGAGCAGCGGCAGCGTGGCCATCAATCCCGTCAAGCCCACGGTGAGCGTGACCGGAAAACCCACGGCATAGATGTTCATCTGCGGTGCCACGCGCGAAATGATGCCCAGCACCAGGTTCACGAACAGCAGCATGGCGACCATGGGCAGGGCGATCCAGAAGGCACTGGCGAAGACCGCCGCCCCCATCTCGTGCAGCCGCATCTGGTTGATGGCCTGCAGGAAGCTGCCGTCCACAGGAAACGCCTCGTAACTCTTGAGCACGGCCATCAGCACCAGCAGGTGCCCGTTGATGACGATGAACAGCAGCGTGGAAATCTGGACCATGAAGCGCGCCACGGCGCTGAGCTGGGCATTCGTGGTCGGATCGAAGAAGCTGGCGAAGTTCAGCCCCATCTGCAGGCCGACCACCTCGCCCGCAACCTCCACGGCGGCAAACACCAGGCGCACGGCAAAGCCCACGGCCAGCCCCACCCCGACCTGCTGAATCAGCGTGCCCAGCGCCTGTGGCGAGTTGATGCCGATCACGGGCTGGTCGCCCAGCACGGGCTGCGCGCACACCGCGACCAGAAAGGCCAGGCCGATCTTCAGCCGCATGGGAATGACGCGCTGCGAGAACACGGGGGCCACGGAGAACATGGCCAGCACGCGCAGAAACGGCCAGAGAACGGGCGACAGCCACGCCACCAGTTGGGCTTCGCTGAAGGTGATCACAGTGGCGTTTCCAGTGCGCGGCGCAGGGCTCAGCCCACCGCCTGCGGAATGGTCTCGATGGTGCGGCGGATGAAGTCCACCAGCGTGCTCAGCATCCACGGACCGGCAATGGCAAACACCAGCACGGCGGAGATGAGCTTGGGCACGAAGGCCAGCGTGGCCTCATGCACCTGGGTCACCGCCTGGAAGACGCTGACGGCCAGGCCCACGGCCAGCACCACACCCAGCACGGGCATGGAGATCATGAGCAGCAAGGTCAGTGCCTCGCGGCCGAAGGTGAGCACGTATTGGGAGGTCATGGAAGGATTTCCAAAAAAGAGCGGGGCTAGACGGCGAAGCTGGCCGCCAGCGAGCCTATGAGCAGGTTCCAGCCATCGGCCAGCACGAAGAGCATGAGCTTGAACGGCAGGGCCACCAGCACGGGCGACAGCATCATCATGCCCAGGGACATCAGGATCGAGGACACGACCATGTCGATGACCAGGAAGGGGATGAAGATCATGAAGCCGATCTGGAACGCGGTCTTCAGCTCGCTGGTCACGAAGGCGGGCACCAGCACGCGCAGCGGTGCGGTCTCGCTGGTGACGCCTGCATCGAGCTTGGCCAGCCGCGCGAACAGCGCAAAGTCCGACTGGCGCGTCTGCTTGAGCATGAAGTCGCGCATGGGCGCCTCGGCCTTCTCAATGGCCTGCTCGAAGGTCACGGCATTCGTGGTGTAGGGCACGTAGGCCTCCTGGTACACGCGGTCCAGGGTGGGGCCCATGACGAACAGCGTCAGGAACAGCGACAGGCCGATGATCACCTGGTTGGGCGGCGCCGACTGCGTGCCCAGCGCCTGGCGCATCAGCGACAGCACGATGACGATGCGGGTGAAGCCCGTCATCATCAAAAGGATGGCCGGCAGGAAGGACAGCGCCGTGAAGAACAGCAGGGTCTGGATGGGCACCGAAAAGCTGGTGCCACCGCTGCCCTGGCCGATGACCAGCGGAAGGCTGGCGGGCGCGCCCTGTGCCCAGGAGGCCAGGGGCGTGGCGCAGCACAGCGCCAGCGCTGCGGCGCCAGCGGCCTGGCTCAGCGTGCGCGCCGGGCGCTTGCAGGAATATTCAGACATTCGCACCGTCCGCAGGCAGGCTGCGCGCTTGCGCCATCGCAGCCGAAAAATCAGCAGGGGCCGGGGCCTGCAGCACATGCAGGCACTGGATGCTTTGCGCCGTGACGCCCAGCACCAGACGCACGGTCTGTGCGCCCTCGCCCACTTCCACCGTCACCACCCGCTGCTGCGGGCCCACGCCCACGGCGCCCAGCACCCGCGACTGCAGGCCAGCGGCACCGCGCAGCGCAGCCGTGCGCTGCTGGAAGCGGCGCAGCAGCCAGGGCAGAGCGGCCATGGCCGTGACCAGGGCCACCACCGTGAGCAGGGTCGGCCACAGCGGGCCCATGCCGGCGCTCTCAGCCACGGCTGACCCGGCGCAGGCGCTCGGACGGCGTGACCACGTCGGTCAGGCGGATACCGAACTTGTCGTTGACCACCACCACCTCGCCCTGGGCGATCAGGTAGCCGTTGACCAGCACGTCCATGGGCTCGCCGGCCAGTGCGTCGAGTTCGACCACCGAGCCCTGGGCCAGTTGCAGGATGTACTTGATCGGCACCTTGGTGCGGCCCAGCTCCACCGACAGCTGCACCGGAATGTCCAGCACCATGTTGATGTCGTTGACCGGCACATCGCCGCCACCGGCGTAGGGACGCACGGGCTCGCCCGTCAGCGGGCCGCCCTGCTCCTCTTCCAGCTTGGCGTCGCGCTCGCGCTGCTCGTCCAATGCCTCTGCCCAGCCCGAGAACGGATCATCGCCAGCGGGCTTTTGCGTATCTTCAGTTGCCATTGTTTTCTCCCATCCAGCCAGCGTCGGCGCCACGCAGGCAGTTCTCGACGCGGATTGCGTACTTGTCGTTGTGAGTGCCGTACTGGCACTCGAAAATCGGAACGCCGCCAATGGAGGCGCGGATCAGCGGCTCGCGGTCGAGTTCGATGAAATCGCCGGGGCGCATGGCCAGCAGCTGCTCCACCGTGGCGTCGGCACGTGCCAGTTCGGCCACCAGGGTCACCTCGGCGGCCTGGATCTCGCGCTTGAGCACCTTGACCCAGCGACGGTCCACTTCGATGGAGTCGCCCTGTGTCGATGAATACAGCACATCACGGATGGGCTCCAGCGTTGCATAGGGCATGCAGATGTGGATGGAGCCCGAGATGTCACCGATCTCCAGCTGAAAGGCCGTGGACACGACGATTTCGCTGGGCGTGGCGATGTTGGCGAACTGCGGCTGCATCTCCGAACGCTGGTAGCCCAGCTCCAGCGGATAGATGCCGTGCCAGGCCTTCTTGTATTCCTCGCAGATCACGTTGACCAGGCGGTTGATCACGCGCTGCTCGGTGTGCGAGAAGTCACGTCCTTCGATACGCGTCTGCAGCCGGCCCGTGCCGCCGTACAACGTATCGATGACACCGAACACCAGCGAGGGGTCGCAGACCACCAGGCCGCTGCCGCGCAGCGGACGGATGGCGACGATGTTGAAGTTGGTGGGCACCACCAGCTCGCGCAGGAAGGCGCTGTAGCGCTGCACCGACACCGTGCCCACGGACACTTCGGGGCTGCGGCGGATGAAGTTGAACAGGCCGATGCGGAAGTTGCGGGCAAAGCGCTCATTGACGATTTCCATCGTCGGCATGCGCCCGCGCACGATGCGCTCCTGGCTGGAGATGTCGTACTGGCGGATGATGCCCGCCTCGACCTCCTCGGTCGTGGATTTCTGGCTCTCGCCGGTCACGCCCTCCAAAAGGGCATCGACTTCTTCCTGGGAGAGAAACGAATCGCTCATGGCGCCTGGCCTCCCCGGTTACTGGATGATGAAGCTGGAGAAGAGCACGCGGCGCACCGGGTTCTTGCCAGCGGAGGAGCGGCGGCGCTCGCCGTCTTCGTCCTCGGCATCCTCGTCGCGGCTGCGCTTCTTGGCCTTGGCCTGGTTGCCGTAGCCCAGCGGGGCCGACACTTCGTTGAGCACGTCGGCGGCCAGGCGCTCCTTGCCTTCGCGCTCCAGCAGTTCCTCGGCCGTGCGCTGGGACACCAGCATCAGGATGCCGTTGCGGATGCTGGGCAGGTATTGCTTGACCGTGGTGGCGGTCTTCTCGTCGGCCAGCTCCAGCGTGATGCCGATCTGCACGAAGCGGTCGCCGCCCGTATCGGACAGATTGACCACCAGGTTGTCCAGCGGCAGGAAGGTGGGCACGGTCACGGCCGCCTTGCTGGCGCTGCCTTCTTCCTCATCGCCGCTGCTGTGGCGCTTGGACAGCAGGATGAAGGCAGCGGCCGCGCCTATGGCCAGGACGGCAATGATGACGATCAGCACGATCAGCTTCTTGCCCTTGGCCGGGGCGGGAGCTGCATTGTTGGCGGCATTGGGTGTGGCAGACACTGGAATTCCTCTGGGTGAGCGGGACCGCCACGCGCACGCGCTTCATGCGCGGCGCCATGACGCAGCAGGCCCATGGCAGGAATTATTCGGCGATTGGACCCCGGACCATGGCCTGAATAAGCGCATGAAACCCCGGTTTCTCGCTGGCTTGATGGCCCTCAAACGCCACAGGCCGGGCAGCTTGTCGCCACCCGGCCTGTTGTGAAAACCCTGAAACGGCGCATGCGCCGCCCCGCAAGAAGCGCAGGAAGAATCAGACGAACAGATCCACCCCGCCCGCTGCCGCGCGGCCACCGCCGGCCTGTGCGGCACCATTGCCGCCCGTGACACCGGCGGCATCGACCATGGCGCTCACGCGGCCCTGGCGCGCCTGGGCGTCCGCCCCCTGTCTTGCCGAATCGCCGCGGCCGGACTGGCCGCCCGCATCCACGCTGACGCCGGCCAGTTGCAGGCCCTGGGCCTGCAGCAGCTCGCGCAGCTGGTCGGCACCGTTGCCCAGCCAGTCACGCGCCTGGGCTTCGCTGGCGCCAAAGCGCACATGGGCCTCGTTGCCCTGCAGGCTGACCTGCACCTGGATGGCCCGGCCCTCATGCTCCACGGACAGCGAGGCGTTCTGGTTCTTGTTGTGGACCCAGAAGGCCACCTGCTCGGACACCTGCTGCTCGCGCTCGGTGGAGTTGCCCGGCTGGGCCTGGGCGTCGGGCTGGGCAAAGGCCGCGCCATTTTGGCCGGCCGCCTGCTGGCCCAGGGATTGGCCGGCATGGGCGGCGCCCACGGCAGCCGCAACGCCGTGCAGTCCGTTCGCCGCCGACTCCGTGGAGGCGGTGCCGCCCTCCCTGGCTCGCTCGAACAGGCCGCGCCATTCTTCGGGCCGCACTGCGGCCATGCCGTTGAGCGCAATGCCCGACGCCAGGGCCACGTCCTGCCGCACACCGCCCGCCAGGGCCTGGGGCGTGTGTTCATGCGTGGCCTGGGCGGTGGTTGCCGTGCGTGCGGCGGCGGCCGTCAGTGCCGCATCGGACTGCACGGCGGCCAGCACATCGGCGGCCTGGGCCTGTGCCTGGGTGCTGCGCGCAGCGCCATCGGTCAGTACCCCGGCTGCATTGGGGTCCGCAGCGGCAGCCAGGGCCGCAGCATTGGCGCTGGCCGTGGCCAGCGCCGTGCCTGCGGCATCACCGGCTGCGGACTGCGGTGCCAGGAAGGCCGCGTGCGCCACGGCGCCCTGCTCCTGGCGCAGGGCCATCATGGCGGCGCTGCCCCGGCCGGACAGCCAGTCGCCCGCCACGCCCTGCAGCATGTCGCGGTCGCCCTTGCCGTCCAGATGGGCGGTCTGCCCGACCAGGCTGAGCCAGGGCGCCTGGCCGTTGGCAGCCAGCGCCATGGCATCGGCCTGCGCCGAGGTGGTCATATCGGTCGGCTCCGCCTGCGGCTGCAGCGGCAGTTGCGGCTGCTGCAGCAGGCCCTGCGCCAGGCCGGGATCGGCCAGCAGGTCTGCGGCATCCTTCAGGCCGTCCTTGGCTGCGCCCTTGAGGCTGGACAGCGCGGAAAGAGCGGCACTGCCGTCCTCGCCCAAGGCCTGGCCGAGGGCGCCCGAGGCCAGCGCCGGCAATCCGCCAATGCCGTCCATCGCTGCCAGCAACGAAGAAAAGCCTGCGGCCTGGTCGTTGGAGGGCGGCTGCGTGCCGCGCGCTGAGCGAACGCCTTCCATGGCGCGCTGCATGGCGCTGCGCGCATCGGCGCGCTGTTCGATCTGGTTGGTGGACATGCGTCAAGCCTCCTGGAATGTCAGCCCGAAGCTGCGACGGAAAAACTGGATGGCCGCACGTTCATCGGTCTCCTTTTGCTCGCGGCGCATCTGGCTCAGCGCCAGATCGCGGCGGCGCACCTCGACGACCTTGCGCAGGCTGCTGACCCGCAGCTCGCAGGCCATCAAGGCCTTTTGCGCGGCCTCCAGGCGGATCGCCAGGTCGGCCAGCACCCGCGTCTGCAGGCCGATGGCATGCTGCAGGCGGTCCATGAACTGGTACTGGTGGAACATGACCTCGGGCTGCACGGACTGGTTTTCCTGCGCGCCCCAGCGCGTCTGCATTTCCTGCACATAGTGCTGCAGCTGCTCCATTTGCGTCTGCGCGGCCTGCTGCGAGCGCAGGCGCTCCTGCACCGCCTGGCGCGCCTCGTCACGCTTGCGCGACGCGGCATCGATGGCCACCATCAAGGCATTCAAGGACGACATACCGGGGTTTCCTCCCTGTGTTCGTTATCGCGTTGGTCGCGTTTTGGCAGTGCCGCGTCGCCGCGTCACTGCCCACCGAGTGCGGCAGCCATGCCCGAGATGCTCTCGTCCATGGAAGCCGACTCGAACATGCTTTGCTGCAGAAAGGCCGCCATGGCCGGCTGCAGGCGTATCGCCTCATCCATCTGCGGGTCCGAGCCCGCCATGTAGGCGCCGACCTGGACCAGGTCCCGCCCCTTCTGGTAGCGCGAATAGACAGCGCGAAAGCGCCGTGCCAGCTCGAAGTGCTCGCGCGAGACCACGTTGTGCATCACGCGCGAGGCCGATTGCTCGATATCGATGGCCGGGTAGTGGCCCGACTCGGCCAGCGCCCGCGACAGCACGACGTGGCCGTCCAGAATGGCGCGCGCCGCGTCGGCAATAGGGTCCTGCTGGTCATCGCCTTCGGACAGCACGGTGTAGAAGGCCGTGATCGAGCCCACGCCGTTGAGGCCGTTGCCGCTGCGCTCGACCAGGGCCGGCAGCTTTGCAAAGCACGACGGCGGATAGCCCTTGGTGGCCGGCGGCTCGCCAATGGCCAGGGCGATCTCGCGCTGGGCCATGGCATAGCGGGTCAGCGAATCCATGAGCAGCAGCACATGCTGGCCCTTGTCGCGGAAATGTTCGGCAATGGCCGTGGCATAGGCGGCGCCCTGCATGCGCAGCAGCGGCGGCGCATCGGCCGGGGCGGCGACGACCACGGCGCGGCTGCGGTCCTGGGCGCCGAGGATGTCCTCGACGAATTCCTTGACCTCGCGGCCACGTTCGCCGATCAGGCCGACCACGATCACGTCCGCCTGGGTGTAGCGCGCCATCATGCCCAGCAGCACGGACTTGCCCACGCCCGAGCCCGCGAACAGGCCCAGACGCTGGCCCCGGCCCACGGTGAGCAGGGCGTTGAGCGAGCGCACGCCGGTGTCCAGCGTCTCGCGCACAGGGTCGCGGTCCATGGCGTTGATGGGGTTGCGGTCCAGCAGATCGGCGCTCACGTCGGCCAGCGGGCCGCCATGGTCCAGGGGCTGGCCCTGCGAATCCACGACACGGCCCAGCAGGCCGCTGCCAATGGGCAGGCGCAGCACGCCGGCCGCCAGGGACACGGGCGGCTCGACACCGTCGCCAAAGCGCAGCGGTGCGACAAAGGGTTCGGCCGGCGTCACGATGGCGCCGCTGGACAGGCCCTGGATGTCGCCCGCAGGCATGAGAAACGCACGCTCGCCGGCAAAGCCGACGACCTCGGCCAGCACCGGGTCCTGGCCCTGCTGGCGTATCCAGCACTGCGAGCCCACGGGCACCTGCAGGCCCGTGGCCTCCAGCACCAGGCCGGTCAGGCGCGTGAGCGTGCCATGGGTTTCCAGGGGAATGTCGCCCTGCAGGCGGGCACGGGCATTGGACAGCAGTTGCTGCCAGGGCCTGGCGGCAGGCTCGGTGGCCAGTGTGGCGGCATCGGCCGGCGGGGTGTCAACCGGCATCGCGTTCTCCGTCATACCAGGTGGAGACCAGGCCCAGCGCGGCCACGGCACGGCGCCAGCGCTTGTCCATGCCGGCATCGACCTGGGCGCCGCCCGATTCCACGCGCACATCGCCCTGGGCCACGGAGGCGTCGCTGATCCAATGCACCTTGGACTGGGCGCCATGCTCGGCGCGCAGCGCCTCGTCCAGCACGGCGAAGTCGGCGGGGTTCAGGCGCACGGTGGCGGCGCGGCCGTCGGCGGCCAGCATGTCCAGCGCCTCGCGCACCACGGGCAACAGGGCCTGGGGCTGGCTGCGCAGCTCCTGGCGGACCACCTGGCGCGCAATGTCGCAGGCCAGGTTGAGCAGTTCCTGCGCTGCATCCGTCTGCAGCTGCTTGAAGCCGGCATCCAGGCCGGACAGCAGCGCGTCCACGCGCTGCGCCGTCTCGCGGCCCGTGCCGGAGACATAGTCATCCATGTGTTGCTGCCACTGCTGCTGGGCTTCCTGGCGGCCCTGCTCCAGGCCCTCGGCATGGCCTTCGGCGCGTGCCTGTTCCAGCAGGGCATGCAGTTGTTCCTCATCCACTGCGGGGGCGGTGGAGGCCGGGGCGCCCGGCGTGTCGGCTTCGACATCCAGCACCATGGAGTCGGCCTCCAGCCGGGGCGCATCGGAGCGGCCGGGCAGCGACAGGCTGTGAAAGCCCGACGCGGAGGCAGGCGCGCGCGCCATGCCCGCGCCGCCATGCCCAGCCTGGGCACCGGATGCGGCGGGCGCACCCTGGATGTCCGGCAGACCCGCGAGGCTGGGCAGGCTTTTCAGGCCGCCCATGTGGTCCACGGCGCCGAAGCGCCACTGCACCACCTGGCGCTCGTCGATCTCCTCGGAAGGGATGAAGCGCGAGTTCATGCCGTTAGACATAGCTGTCTTCCGCACCGCTGCCGATGGTGATCTGGCCTTCTTCGGCCAGGCGACGCACCACCTTCAGGATTTCCTTTTGCTGCGCTTCCACTTCGGACAGGCGCATCGGGCCGCGGCCTTCCAGGTCCTCGCGCAGCGACTCGGCGGCACGCATGGACATGTTGGCCAGGATCTTGTCGCGCACTTCCATCGAACCGCCCTTGAGGGCGATGATCAGCGTCTCGGACACCACCTCGCGCAGCACCAGCTGCACCGAGCGGTCGTCCAGCTTGACCAGGTCGTCGAACACGAACATCTTGTCCATGATCTTCTGGGCCAGGTCCGGGTCGTAGTTGCGGATGGTGTCCAGCACGGCCACGTCGGCATTGCCACCGAGGTTGTTGATCATCTCGGCCGCCGTCTTGACGCCGCCCAGCGAGGTCTTGCGGATCTTGTCGCCGCCGGCCAGCACCTGGAACAGCACCTCGTTGAGGTCCTTGAGCGCGGTCGGCTGAATGCCTTCCAGCGTGGCCACGCGCAGCATGACTTCGCTGCGGAAACGCTCGGGCAGCTGCATCAGCACGGCAGCGGCCTGCTCGTGCTCCAGGTGCACGAGAATGGCGGCCACGATCTGCGGATGCTCGCCGCGCAGCAGTTCGGCCACGGACAGCGGGTCCATCCACTTGAGGCTTTCGATGCCGGAGACATCGCCGCCCTGCAGGATGCGGTCGATCAGCAGCGCCGCCTTGTCGTCGCCCAGGGCGCGCTTGAGCACCGAGCGCACATAGCCGCTGGCGTCGTCCACCAACAGGCTTTGCGCGGCCGCGTCATCGGCAAAGCGGTTGATGACGAAGTCCACCTTCTCGCGCGAGACACCGCGCATGTGCGCAATGGTCTCGCCGAGCTTTTGCACTTCCTTCGGGGTGAGGTGCTTGAACACCTCGGCCGCTTCCTCCTCGCCCAGGGAGACCAGCAAGATGGCGGCGTCGTTCAGGCCTCGTTCGTCCATATCTCAGCAATCCGTGTTTTGAGAGGCTCAGGTGGCCTCGCCGTTGATCCAGGTCTTGACGATGTTGGCCACCGCGATCGGGTTCTGCTTGGCCAGTTGGCGCGCCTGCTCCAGGCGCACTTGCTCCTGCGTGGGCGAAAGATCGACAGCGGGTGCAGCCAGCGCCGGACGGTCCAGCTGCTCGCCTTCGATGGCATTGAGCTGTCCGCCCACGGCCACCGTCTTGCGGCCCTTGAGCATGGGTCGCACCAGGCCCAGCAGCAAGATGGCGCCGAACAGGGCCAGGCCGATGGGCACGCCCAGGCTGCGGGCCATGGCCAGCACTTCGGGTTGGCGCCACAGCGGCACATCGGCGGGCACTTCGTCCTGCACAAAGGGCGTGCTGACCAGGTTGACCGAGTCGCCGCGCTCGGCGCTGTAGCCCACGGTCTCGCGCACCAGGGTCAGCAGTTGCGCCTGCTGCGCCGCCGTCAGGCCGCGTGCGGCGGCAGCGACGGTGGCTGCATCGGTTGCCGCACCGGCAGCGGCCGGCGCAGGGGCAGCCACCAGGGGCGCATTGATGACCACGGCGGCCGTCAGGCGCTTGATGCTGCCCGTGCTGCCGCGTGTGTGGCGCACGGTCTTGTCCACTTCGTAATTGGTGATGGACTCGCGCTTGCTGGCAGCGCGGGCGGCGTTCTGGCCGTCGGCCGCCTGGGGCGCGGGATTGGCGCCGTTGACGGGCGCGGAAGCGTTCTGGGGCGGCTGGTTGCTGGTGGCGCCGGGAATGCCCGTGGGCTGGGGCGGCTTTTGCTCGCCCGAGCTTTCCACCACCTGCTGGCTGCGCACCACGCCCGCGTCGGAGGACTGGTTGGGGCGGTGCTGCTCCGAAGTCGATTCGGTCTGGCTGAAATCCATCTCGGCCGAGACCTGCGCCTTCACATTGTTCTTGCCGACCACGGGCTCCAGGATCTCCAGGATGCGGCGCACGTACTGCTGCTCGATCTGCTGGGTGTAGTTCAGCTGCTGCATGTCCACGGCGTTGGCGTTGCCGTCGGGCGACTGCGACAGCAGCTTGCCCGAGTCGTCCAGGATGCTCACGGCCGTGGGCGCCATCTCGGGCACGCTGGAGGCCACCAGGTGCACGATGCCCGCGATCTGCGTGCGGTCCAGCACGCGGCCCGGGTACAGGCTCAGCAGCACCGAGGCCGAGGGCTTTTGCTGCTCGCGGAAAAAGCCGTTCTGATTGGGCAGGGCCAGGTGCACGCGTGCGCTTTGCACGGCGGCCAGGGCCTGGATGGAGCGTGTCAGCTCGCCTTCAAGGCCGCGCTGGAAATTGAGGCGTTCCTGGAACTGGGTGATGCCGAACTTGCTGTTCTCCATCAGCTCGAAACCCGTCACCGAACCCTTGGGCAGGCCCTGGGTGGCCAGCTTCAGGCGTACATCGTGCACGCGGTCGGACGGGATGAGGATGGCACCGCCGCCTTCCGTGTAGCGGTAAGGCACGTTCATCTGCGACAGCTGGGCGACGATGGCGCCGCCATCCTTGTCGCTCAGGTTGGAGAACAGCACCTTGTAGTCCGGCTGGCGGTAGAACATGGCCGCCGCACCCAGGGCGACGACCAGCAGCACGGCGATCGCGCCCCAACGCAGGCGCGCGCCACGGTCCATGGCCGTCCAGCGCTGCTGCAAGGCAGGCTGGGGCACGGGAGTGGCTTGAGGGACAGGGATTTCAGCGACAGCAGACATCTTGGTTCCAGGTGTTCGAGCCCTGCACACACAGGACCCTAGCGTGCTGTCGATTATTCGAAGTCCGCCGCTTCACATTCGCCCGATAAGCGCGCCGTTTGGCCGTCTATTTGCCGCGATGCGAAAACCCTGCCGCCCTACGATCTCGTCATCTTGCTAACTCCGATGGAATGTGTCATGGACCTTCGCATCCCCAGTACCACCTCTCCCCTGTACGGCACCCAGCTCCCCAAAGGCGTGGGCGCAGGCGACGCATCGACCAAAGTGGCGGCTGGCGGCTTCAGCCAGGCCCTCCAAGGCGCGCTGCAGTCCGTCAGTTCAGCCCAGAACAACTCCAGCCAGCTGCAGCGTGAGGTGCAGTTGGAGAACCCGGCCGTCAGCCTCGAAGAAACCATGATCGCCATGCAAAAGGCGCAGATCGGCTTCCAGGCCACGATGCAGGTGCGCAACCGGCTCGTGCAGGCCTATACCGACGTGATGAACATGCAGGTGTGAGGACGTCCGGCCCCGGCCGGACCCTCTTTGCCTCCTCAGAACGCAGACCGCAAACCGCAGACCGAACGGGATTTGCGCGCGCCATTGCGCTTGCATTGCGCTTGCATTGCCATTGCCATTGCCATTGCACGGCAGCGTCATTTCCGCGCATTTCGGATCTTGCCGTCTTCAGGGTCCTTGCTTCGTTTTCCCCGGATCTGGCCTCTGGCCGTCCCTCATTCCTGGCCGCCCTTCCTGCGCACGGCCATCCAGCATTCCCCCTCCTCCACTTCATTGACCGAGCGCAGCCTCATCCCGCGCATGGATGGGTACGCCCGAGCTCCAGCCGTGCCTGCGCCCGCTGCGCAGATTCATTCAACCGAATCCCAGCCCGGAAAAGACAAAACCCTCGGGCACGGATGCCGGAGGGTTGGGCAGCGGAAAGAAAGAGGAGAGAGAAGAGAGAGAAAAAAGGGACGCGGCTTCAGCTGGCCGAGTGGTAGATGCGCGCCTTGCCCGGTCCGGCATGGGGGTGTCCATACAGGTCGCGTCCATACGTGGCCTGGTCCGAAGTCTGGGGAATCAGCGCCGCCGCCTGGCTCTGGGCCACCACGGCCATGCGTGCCAGCTGGTCGCGCTGCATGGCCATCTGCTCGCCCAGCGCCTGGGCGCGTTCGCGCAGCTCCTGCGTCCAGTCGGCCGCGCTGAAGCGCCGGGCCAGTTCGGAGAACGCCGCCATGGCATCGCGCAGCCGGGTGCTGGACTGCTCCAGCGCGACCGCATCCTTCGATTGCAGCGAGGCGGACACCATCCGGACCACCGCGTCCAGGGAATCGAGCATCTCGCTGAGAGTCATGGGACAGGCCTTGCTGAAAAAAGAAAGCGCGTGCTCGCGCCGGAAGGAAAAAACCGAGAAAGAACCGAACCCGCGCTCAGATGCGCGAGTGCGAGAGGAATTCTTCGGAGTTGGCCAGCAGCTTGTCGGCCACGGCGTCGGCGTTCACGCGGAAGGTGCCGTTGGCAATGGCTTCGCGGATTTCCTTGACGCGGTTGGCATCGAAATCGGCCGTGGCGCGACCAGATTGGTCCAGTGCGCGGGCCGAGGTCGAGAACGACACGGGAACACCGGCCGCCTTGGCAGGCTGGGCCTGGGCGGAGGATTCCTCGGCGGCAATGGTGCTGGCTGTCTTGGGCTGCTTGGCGGCGGCCTGGGAGGCAGCGGCGGGCAGTTCCGGTTTTTGACCTATCTTCATCTTGATTCTCCAATCGCCCTGGCGGCGTGAGGCGCTGTGCCTAGCTTTCGACTGCCTGGAACAAAACTTGAGGTTTTTTTACTGGACCAGCACCACGCCCTCGGGATTCACCACCCCGGAGATGAGCCGGCCATTATCCATGCGAACCCGCACGGTCTGGCCTTCGCCGGCGGCCGACATGGCCTTGCCCGACGATGTGACGGAAAAACCACCACCGTTGACCAGAACGCGCACTTCGGCACCCACCGCGAACAGCGCCGGCGTGCGCAGCATGTTCTGGCGCAGCGCCTGGCCTGCGGCCAGCGGGCGGGAAGCCACCAGGCCCACCCAGTCCTGCTGGTTGGCGTAGACGGCGGCCGATTCCTCGGCCCAGTCCACTTCGGCCTGGACGGCATCGTCGGCCGACAGCGGGCGGCCCGAAGGCACACCGTTTTGCAGCACCCAGGCCGGCCCCCAGGCCTTGACCGTGATGGGCAGGAACACATTCCAGGCCACGGCGCCCTGCAGGCAGCGCAGACCCAGGCGGGTACGGCCCCACAGGCGCGAGCCTGCGGGCAAATAGGGTTCGACCTTGGCGCAGGCGGCCAGGCGCAGGCGGGGATCGAGCTGGCCCATCTGCACTTCCATGCGCAGGGGCAAGGCGCCCGCGCCGGCCATGCCTTGCTGCAGGGCCTCGTCGGCAAAGCGCTGGCCGATCTGGCTGAGCTGGGCTGCACCGTCAGGAGCGTTTTGCGCGAAGGCAGGGCCTGCCAGCGACGCTCCAGCGGCAAGCGCAGCGCATGCGACGGCGCGAGCGAGGGCTCGGACGGCGGATGGCGAATGGGCGGTGCTGAAGTTCGGCATGGCTGTGGCTCCTGACTTGCTCCGGCCTCCCGTCAGGATGGGTGGGACACCTGGAGCGATGCCAGCAAATATAGGGCGAGCGCTCTTTTCCGAAGCGCCGAACTGCGCAGGCAAACGCGCTTTCTTCGCGCTTTAGCGTTCGGGCCCGATTTCCATAATCGACGCATGCCGCAGTCCGTGGGCTGCCGCCATTTCGTCAACCGATCACCGCAAATCCCAGAGGGCGAGGCCGACATGCTCGACAAGATGACTGAACGACTGGACTTCCAGAGCAAGGCGCTGGTGCTGCGCGCCGAGCGCCAGCGTGCAATCGCCAGCAACATCGCCAATGCCGACACCCCGGGCTATGTGGCGCGAGACTTCAATTTCCGCGAGGCGCTGACGGCCGTTACCTCCGGCCCCTCGCCCATGACGCTGGCCAGCGTCAGCCAGGGCGGACACATTCCGCTGCCTGCCGCCGCCTCGGGGCAGAGCGCGCAAAGCCATCTCGGCTACTCGGTGCAGGCCCAGACCAACATGGACAACAACACCGTGGACCTGGACCGCGAACGCGCCAACTTCGTCGACAACGCCGTGCGCTACGAAGCCACGCTGCGCTTTCTGAACGGCCAGGCCAAGACCATGCTGTCAGCCATCCAGGGCCAGTAAGCCGGCGCCACAGATCACAGGAGCTTTCCCATGTCCATGTTCTCCATCTTCAGCATCTCCGGCAGTGCCGTCAGCGCCCAATCGCAGCGCCTGAACGTCGTGGCCTCGAATCTGGCCAACGTCGATGCCGTGGCCGGCCCCGACGGCAAGGCCTACCAGGCGCGCCAGGTGGTCTTCCAGACCGTGGCCATGGGCGAGGAAGGCTCCTCTGGCGTGCGCGTCAGCGCCATCAGCCAGGACAACACGCCCGGCCGCCGCATCCACGACCCCCAGCACCCGCTGGCCGATGCCGAAGGCTATGTGACGCACTCCAACGTCAGCGCCGTGGACGAGATGGTCAACATGATCTCGGCCTCGCGCTCCTACCAGAACAACGTCGAGGTCATGAACACGACCAAGTCGCTGCTGCTCAAAACCCTGCAGATGGGCCAGTGAGCCCCGTCCGCACCACTTTCCAGGAGCCACTCCCATGATCTATGGCGCAGGCAGCGTCGCCAGCACGGCCGACATCAACAACAAATCCGCCACGAGCAATTCGACCACCGACCCCGCGGCGGCGCAGGACCGTTTCCTGAAGCTGCTGGTCGCGCAGTTGAACAACCAGGATCCCATGAATCCCATGGACAACGCGCAGATGACCTCGCAGATGGCGCAGATCAACACCGTCACCGGCATCCAGCAGTTGAACAAGACCATGGAAAGCATGGCCGGCCAGTTCACCGCCATGCAGGTGCTGCAGGGCACGCAGATGATCGGCCGCACCGTGCTGACCGAAGGCAACACCCTGGGCGTGGGCAAGGAAAAGTCCTATACGGCTGCCTTCGACCTCGAAGGCCCGGCCGCCGACGTGAAGGTGCAGATCACCACCGCCAGCGGCGAGCTGGTGGACACCGTCGAGCTGGGCAGCGGCACCGCTGGCCGCAACTACTTCACCTGGGACGGCAGCAAGTACACGGGCGACGCCAGCCAGCTGCGCTACACGGTGCAGGCCACGAATGCCGACACGGTCGTGGCCTCGACCACGCTGTCGCCCCATGCGGTGCTCGCCACAGGCACCACCGACGGCAAGCTGACGCTGGAGCTGGACGACGGCACCAACGTCGCCTACGCCTCCGTCAAGGCCGTGTACTGACCCCCGCACCATCCACCCAAATACATCGCAGGAGCACACCATGGGATTCCAACAAGGCCTCTCGGGTCTGAACGCCGCCAGCAAGAACCTGGACGTGATCGGCCACAACATCGCCAACGCCAACACCACGGGCTTCAAGTCCTCGCGCGCCGAGTTCGCCGAGGCCGTGGCCAGCGCCGTGGGTTCGGCCAGCGGCCAGAACAGCGGCATCGGCGTCAATGTGGCCGCCGTGACCCAGCAGTTCCGCCAGGGCCCGATCACCACCACGGGCAACAACCTGGACGTGGCCATCAACGGCAACGGCTTCTTCGTCGTGCGCCAGCCCGACGGCAGCACGGCCTATACGCGCGCCGGCAACTTCGGCCTGGACAAGCAGGGCAACCTCAAGACCGTGCAGGGCGACAACGTCATGGGCTACCCCGTGGACGCCACCACGGGCAAGGTGCTGGCCGGCGGCCAGCCCGTGCCCATGGTCTTTCCTTCGGGCCAGCCGATCGCTGCCAAGACCACGACCAAGATCGACGTGTCGCTGAACCTCGATGCGCGCGCCACGCCCGCAGCCGGCAACTCCACTGCCACGCCGCCCGTGCCCGCCACGCCGCGCGCCACCTATGGCACCTCGATCAACGTCTATGACAGCCAGGGCGTGCCCACGCCGGTGCAGATGTACTTCGAGAAGGACACGGCCGCCAACACCTGGAAGGTCTATGACGGCCTGGACGATCCGACGGCATCGCCCCCGAAGGTCGCCAAGCTGCTGACTACTCTGGTCTTCGACGCCTCCGGCAAGATCACCAGCGGCAGCCCCGTGGCTGGCGTGCAGATCAACAGCAGCAACCCCAACGCGCCCACGCCCGGCACCATCAACGGCACTGCGGGCGTGACGCTGGACTTCTCCAACGTCTCGCAGTTCGGCTCCAAGTTCGCGGTCAGCAGCCTCAAGCAGGACGGCTACACCGCAGGCGCGCTCACCGGCATCAATGTCGGCAACGATGGCTCCATCGTGGCCACCTACTCCAACGGCGTGACGCGCACCGAGGGCCAGCTGGCCCTGGCCGCCTTCACCAACACCCAGGGCCTGGGCGCCGTGGGCGACAACAAGTGGGTGGAGACCTCGGATTCGGGCCCGGCGCTGAACGGCACGGCCGAGTCGGGCACCTTCGGCTCGCTGCGCTCGGGCGCGCTGGAAGACTCCAACGTGGACCTGACCGCCGAGCTGGTGAACATGATGACCGCGCAGCGCGCCTACCAGGCCAATGCCCAGACCATCAAGACCCAGGACCAGGTCTTCTCGACCCTGGTGAACCTGCGCTGATAGCCAAGAACTGAGTCAGGAGAGCCGGCATGGACCGCATCATCTACACCTCCATGACGGGCGCCAACGCAGCGGCGCAGCGTCAGTCCGTGCTGGCCCACAACCTGGCCAATGCCGGCACCAACGGCTTCCGGGCCGAAATGTCCACCTTCCGCTCCGTGCCCCTGCAGGGCAGCGGCGCGGGCACGCGCGTGTTCGCGCTGGAGGCGACCTCCGGCTACGTGGACACGCCCGGACCCACCCAGCGTACGGGCCGCGCACTGGACGCCATGGCCATGGGCCGCGCCTGGTTCGCCGTCCAGGGCCTGGATGGCCAGGAGGCCTACACACGCAACGGCGTGTTCGAAGTCTCCCCCGAGGGCCAGCTGGTCAACAGCAATGGCCAGGCCGTGCTGTCCGACGGCGGCGGCCCCATCGACATTCCCCCCGAGTCCACGATCACGCTGGGCTCGGACGGCACGCTGACCGCCAAGACCGGCAACCAGCTGCCCGTGGCCGTGGGCCGCGTCAAGCTGGCCACGCCGCCCGAGGACGCCGCGCTGGTGCGCGGCAATGACGGCCTGTTCCGCACGGGCGACGGCGATCCGCTGCCCAACGACGAGAACGCACGCCTGCTGTCCGGCGCCATCGAAGGCTCGAACGTGAACTCGGTGGAGACCATGGTCGGCATGATTGCCGCCGCCCGCCAGTTCGAGACCCAGATGCGCCTGCTGCAGACGGCAGAAACCAATGACAAGACGGCCAGCCAACTCTTGAGCATGAACGGCTGAAAGCACTGAAAAGGAAAACGCCATGATCAATTCACTGTTCATCTCCAAGACCGGCATGGAAGCCCAGCAGACCCAGCTGGACGTGATTTCCCATAACCTGGCCAACGTCTCGACCACGGGCTACAAGCGCGCCAGCGCGGTGTTCGAGGATCTGATCTACCAGAACCTGCGCCAGTCCGGCTCGCAGACGACCGAGCAGAACCAGTTGCCCACGGGCCTGCACCTGGGCCTGGGTGTGCGCACGGTGGCCACCTCGCGCAATTTCCTGCAGGGCGCCCTGCAGCAGTCCAACAATGCGCTGGACGTGGCCATCGACGGCAACGGCTTCTTCCAGGTCAACATGCCCGACGGCACCACGGCCTATACCCGTGACGGCTCCTTCCAGGTCGATGCGCAGGGCCAGCTGGTGACGGCCAGCGGCATGCCCATCGCCAACGGCGTGACCATTCCCCAGGGCGCGACCAAGGTGTCGATCAGCCCCGAGGGCGTGGTCAGCGTGACCATGGCCGGACAGGCCGCGCCCCAGCAGGTGGGCAATATCGCCATGAGCCAGTTCATCAATCCGGCCGGCCTGGAGCCGCGTGGCCAGAACCTGTTCACCGAGACCGCTTCCTCGGGCCAGCCCCAGCAGGGCCAGCCCGGAGTCAACGGCATGGGCATGATCAAGCAGGGCTACCTGGAAGGCTCGAACGTGAACGTGGTGCAGGAGCTGGTGACCATGATCCAGACCCAGCGCGCCTATGAAATGAATTCCAAGGCCATCACGACTTCGGACCAGATGCTGGCCAAGCTGGCGCAGCTGTAATCGATCTCTCCCCCTGAGCGGCTTCGCCGCTTCCCCCTCTCTCGCTGCGCGGGAGGGGGACGACACCCTCGGTGCGGGGCGGCCCTTCCTCGGTGTCCCTGGGCTGGGACATGCCAGTTCTCGA
This sequence comes from Delftia sp. RIT313, assembly GCF_000632165.1. NCBI lineage: Bacteria > Pseudomonadati > Pseudomonadota > Betaproteobacteria > Burkholderiales > Comamonadaceae > Delftia > Delftia sp. RIT313. Next base: position 29,828 of record NZ_JFYT01000049.1, read on the forward strand.
GGGAGGGGTCTGCATGCGCAGCCATGAACCATTGAACCCGGGAACATCGCCATGACCCAACGAACTTTCTCCCTTTCCGCGACGGGCACGTGCCTGGCGCTGGCGGCAGTCCTGTCGGGCTGCACGACGCTCAATGACCCGCCGCCGGTGGACATGCCGTCCACTGCGCCTCCGGTGCTGATGCCGGCCGCGCCCGTGGCGGGCAGCCCTACGGGCAGCCTGTTCAATGCCGCCAGCTACCGTCCCGGTTTCGAGAACCGGCGCGCGCGCCTGGTGGGGGACATGGTGACGGTGCAGATCGTGGAGCGCGTGACGGCCAGCCAGAAGTCGGATTCGGGCCTCAAGCGGTCCAACAAGACCACGGCGGGGATTTCTGCGCTGCCGCTGTTCTCGGGCAATGCGCTGGCCAATCTCAAGGACCGCTCGAACATCGGCTTCAACAACAACAACGACTACACGGGCTCGGGCTCGACGTCGAGCGACAACACGTTCACGGGCGCCATCAGCACGACGGTGGTCGATGTGCTGCCCAACGGCCATCTGGTGATCGCCGGAGAAAAGCAGATCGGCGTGAACCACAACGTGGATGTGCTGCGCTTCACGGGCACGGTGGACCCGCGCACGATGCAGCCCGGCAGCCTGGTCGCATCGACCCAGGTGGCCAATGTGCGCGTGGAATCGCGCAGCCGCGGACAGGCCGGGGAAGCGCAGTCAATTGGCTGGTTGTCCCGGTTCTTTTTGAACGTTATGCCGTTCTGATTCTCCGGAGAATGGACAGCATGAAAGTACTGTCCATGCTCCTGACATTGCGCCAAGCGCAGCGCCCCTTCTGGGTTGCAGCCGCCCTCGGCGCCAGCATGCTGACCCTGCCGGCGCATGCAACACGCATCAAAGAGGTCGCTGCCATCCAGGGCGTGCGCAGCAACCAGTTGACCGGCTACGGTCTGGTGGTCGGCCTCGACGGCACGGGCGACCAGACCACCCAGATGCCCTACACCAAGCAGGCCCTGGCCAATTACCTGGAGCAGATGGGCATCTCGCTGCCCGCCACAGGCAATTCGGGCCAGCTGCAGCTCAAGAACGTGGCGGCCGTGATCGTCACCGCCGAACTGCCGGCCTTTGCCCAGCCGGGCCAGGCCATCGACGTGGTGGTCTCCTCCGTGGGCAATGCCAAGTCGCTCAAGGGCGGCACCTTGGTGGCCACGCCGCTGCGTGGCGCCGATGGCGAGATCTATGCGCTGGCCCAGGGCAACCTCGTGGTCGGCGGCGCCGGCGCCTCGGCCGGCGGCTCCAAGGTGCAGATCAACCACCTGAGCGCCGGCCGCGTGCCGCAGGGCGCCCAGGTCGAGCGCGCCGTACCCACCCCGATCAACGAAGGCGACAGCATCACGCTGGGCCTGAACGCCACCGATTTCCAGACCGCCGACAAGGTGGTGCGCGCCATCAACCAGCGCATGGGCCAGGGCGTGGCACAGGCGCTGGACGGGCGCACCGTGCGCGTGTCCGCGCCCCAGGACCCGGGATCGCGCGTGCGCATGATCGCCGAGATCCAGGAGATGCCGATCGAGACCTCCAAGCCCTCGGCCAAGGTCGTGATCAATGCACGCACGGGCTCCATCGTGCTCAACCAGGCCGTGACCCTGGGCCCCTGCGCCATCGCGCATGGCAACCTGGCCATCACCATCAGCACCACGCCGGTGATCAGCCAGCCCGGCGCCTTCTCGCAGGGCCAGACCGTGGTGGCCCAGAAGTCCGACATCCAGATCAAGCAGGAGCCCGGCAACATCATCAACATGCCCGGCTCCCCGCAACTGACCGACGTGGTGCGCGCACTCAACACGCTGGGCGCCACGCCCCAGGACCTGCTGGCCATCCTGCAGGCCATCAAGGCAGCAGGCGCCCTCAACGCCGAACTGGAGGTGATATGAGCATCGCACTTCCCAACGGATCGCAGACTGCGGCCAGCAATGCGCTGGCGGCCGACGCCCGGTCCCTCAACGCACTCAAATTCGCGGCCGGCGAGAACAGTCCGCAGGCCGCGAAGGAAACCGCCAAGCAGCTGGAATCGCTGTTCATGCGCGAGATGATCAAGAGCATGCGCGAGGCCACCATGAAGTCCGGCCTGCTCGACAGCGCACAGGGCAATCTGAGCACCGACATGCTGGACCAGCAGCTGTCGGTGGCCATGTCGGGCCAGCCCGGCGGCCTGTCGGATGCCATCACGCGCCAGCTGGCCCGCACCATGGGCTCGGAAGCCGCCGAGGATGCCGAGATCTCCGTGCCCTCCACACTGAGCATGAGCCGCATCGCCTGGCGCAGCACGGCCGGCAGCGCCAATGGCACCACAGCTGCCTGGAGCGGCAGCCGCAGCAGCGCGGCCCAGTCCGTCAACGCCTACGCGCCCGCGCCCAAGGGCCGTGACAACTTCGTCGCCCACCATGGCGACGCCGCTGCACGCGTGGCGCAGGAAAGCGGCATTCCGGCCGCCTTCATGCTGGGCCAGGCCGGACACGAGACCGGCTGGGGAAAGAGCGAAATCAAGAATGCCAATGGCAGCAATGCCCACAACCTGTTCGGCATCAAGGCCGGCAAGGGCTGGACGGGCAAGGTCGCCGAGGTCACTACCACCGAATACATCGACGGCGTGGCGCGCAAGGTCACGGCCAAGTTCCGTGCCTACGACTCCTACGAGGAGTCCTTCCGCGACTACGCGCGCCTGATCACCAGCAATCCGCGCTACGAGAAAGCCATGGGAAAGACCGACTCGGCCCTGGCCTATGCGACCGAGCTGCAGAAAGCCGGCTACGCCACCGATCCCGAATACGCCAGCAAGCTCAGCCGCGCCATCCAGAGCGCCGTGCAGAGCGCGGCACGTGCCCAAGCCTAACCAGAGAACACGTCATGAGCCTTTTGAACGTCGGGTCCCGCGCCCTGATGGCGAACCAGATCGCCCTGCAGACCACAGGCCACAACATCGCCAACGTCAACACGGCCGGATATTCGCGCCAGAGCGTGGCCTTCCAGACCTCGCCGGGCCAGAACATGGGCAGCGGCTACATCGGCAATGGCGTGGATGTGAACACCATCCTGCGCAACTTCAATGACCTGCTCAACCGCCAGGCAGCCACGGCCAGCGCCGTGTCGGCGGCCGACTCGGCACGTGCCACCTCGCTGGCGCAGATGCAGGAAGTGTTCGGCGGCGGCAAGACCGGCCTGGGCGCGGCGATCACGGACATGATGAATTCGTTCGGCGACGTGGCCGGTGCGCCCACCGACCCGTCGGCGCGCCAGGTGGTGCTCACGCGCATGAACGAGCTGGCGGCGCGCTTTCGCTCGGCATCGGCCCAGCTGGACGAGCTGGACTACAGCGCCAAGCAGCAGATGGGCAACGATGTGACCGTGGTCAACAGCCTGGCAGGCCAGGTAGCCACGCTCAATGCGCAGATCAGCCGCTCCATCGCCTCGGGCCAGACGCCCAACGACCTGCTGGACCAGCGCGACCAGCTGGTGCGCAACATCAACAAATACGTGCAGACCAGCCAGATCCCTGCGGACGACGGCAGCATCAGCCTGTTCGTGGGCGGCAGCCAGCCGCTGGTGCTGGGACCCAATTCCGCCCAGCTCACGCTCAAGGAAGCCACCGAGTTCCCGGGCAGCGGCAAGATGGCCCTGTACTTCCAGCAGCCCGGCGGCCAGAACGTGGAACTGACGCCCTCCATGCTGGGTGGCGGCGAGATCGCCGGCCTGCTGCAGTTCCAGGGCAGCGACCTGACCGAGGGCCGCAACCTGCTGGGCCGCATGGCCCTGGCCATTGGCGACTCGCTGAACGAGCAAAACAACCTGGGCCTGACGCTGTCGGGACAAAGCGGCAGCAATCTGTTCAAGCTGTCCATGGTCAGCAACGGCTCGACCACGGGCGCGCAGTGGACAGGCGCCACCACGCCGACGACCACGGTGGTCGACTCCAGCCAGCTCAAGGCATCCGACTACCAGATCGTCTTCGGCAGCACGGCCCCAGCTGGCAAGGTCATCCGCCTGTCGGACGGCAAGGTCACGGACTTCACCAACATGGCCGACCTGAGCTCCAAGGAGATCGACGGCCTGCGCTTCGACCTCAAGGCCGAAGGCGTGTCGGGCAACACCGTGCTGTTCCGCCCCATGGCGGCGGGCGCCCACGACATCCAGGCCGCCGTGCACTCGCCCAACGACCTGGCCGTGGCCAACCCCGTGGCGGCCAGCATCAAATCGCTGGGCGATGCAACCCTGCAAATGGGCGGCATCCAGGTCAGTGCCGGCTTCAATCTGGCAGGCTTTGCCGGCGCCGAGGTGTCGTTCAGCAAGAACGCCACCGGGCAGCTGGAATACACCATCACCCCGGCACCCGCAGGCGGCATTCCCGCCACCGGTCCCTACACCTCCGGCCAGCCGATCCAGCTGGCACCGGGCCTGCAGGTCAAGATCACCGGCACGCCCGCCATCAACGGAACCACCAGCGACAAGGTCACGCTGGGCAAGGCCACCGACCCGCAATACGGCACCGCCTATCAGCGCGATGCGGGCAATGCCAGCTCCTTCCTGGCGCTGCGCGACAGCAAGCTCTTCGATGGCTCGACCACGCTGAGCGACGGTTTTTCCACCGCCATGGCCCAGGTCGGAACGCGCACGCAGAGCGCGCAGTACGCGGCCAAGCTGTCCGAGACCATTGCCAAGAACCTGGAGGCGGACCGCACGGCCGTCTCGGGCGTGAACCTCGACGAAGAGGCCGCCAAGCTGCTGCAGTACCAGCAGTCCTACCAGGCCTCGGCCAAGATGCTGCAGGTCGCGCAAAGCATTTTCGACAGCGTTCTGCAGACCGTAGGCCGCTGATCACAGGACAGGAGCATTCCACCATGAGCATCTCCCGCATTGGCACGGCCAACATGTACGAAAGCACCATCAACAACCTGAACTCGCGCAACACGAGTCTGGTGGACCTGATGGAAAAGACCACCTCCGGCAAGCGCGTGGTGCGCGCCAGCGACGACCCCGTGGCCGCCGCACAGGCCGAACGCGCACTCACGCGCATCTCCCGCTCCGAAAACGACCAGCGCGTGCTGGGCCTGCAGCGCGATGTGATCGCCCAGGGCGAATCCAAGCTGGGTACGGCCCAGGACGCACTCAAGGACTTCCGCGACAAGATCCTGGCGGCAGGCAACGGCTCCTATGACCAAAAGGCCCGTGATGCGCTGGTGCAGGAACTCCAAAGCCTGCGCGACCAGGTCCTGAGCTACGCCAATGCCAAGGACTCCAATGGCATGCCTCTCTTCCGGGGACTGGGCAGCAAGGAAGACCCCCTGACCAGCGCCACGCCTGGCGCGAGCTCCCAGCTGCAGGCAGGCCAGAGCACAGGCGGCGAGAACGGGCTGCCGATCGCGCTGGACGGGTTCTCGACTTGGATGAACGTGCCTACGGGCAACGGCGTGTTTTCCGTCTCGCGCCAGTCGGTGGCCGGCAGTTCCGCCTACGCGAGCCTGGGTACCGTAACGGATCCCAGTCAACTGACCAGTGACACCTACACCATTGCCTTCGTCAAGGACCCGGTCACCAACGCCGTCACCTATAGCATCGACGCCTTCAACCCCCTGCCCGCCCCCGGGGGCACCACAACCAACAAGGTTCCCGCAGGTACGGCCTTCCCCGCCGACGGCAAACTCACCGTGGACGGCATGTCCGTCGGCATTTCGGGCAACCCGGCCACCGGCGACACCTTCAAGCTGGCGCCCAGCCAGCGCACCGACCTGTTCAGTGTGCTCGACGGCGTGATTTCCGCAGTCAAGAACGGCGGCACGGACCCTGGCGGCCTGCAGCAAGGGCTGGCACGCGGCCTCAATGAACTCGACGCCGGCATGAGCCGCGTCCAGGCCATGCGCAGCTTCGCCGGCGACCAGCTCAACCGCGCCGACCGCCTTGAAGACGACATGAAGAACCAGGCGGACCAGCAGGAAGCGGCGCGTTCGCGGGCCGAAGACATCGATATGATCAAGGCCCTCTCCGATGTGGACATGCAGAAGGTGGGCATGCAGGCTGCCTTGCAGTCCTATGCCTCGATCCAGAAACTGTCACTGTTCAACTTCATCAACTGATAGCCACCCGCGCATGCATCCATGGTCCAGTCCGTCCTGAGCTCTCTGACCCTCGGCTATAGGCCGCTCTGGAACCAGGCCCGCCGTCTGGCGGGCGTGCAGCTTTATCTTCACGAGGAACCCGGCGTCCAGGCCGACGTGGCCCACCTGCTGCGCATACTGCGCGAGACCTGGGGCACGCAGTCGCCGCCGGTGCTGCTGTCCCCCCAATCCCGCCAGGTACTGTGCGACCTGCTGGAGAATGCCTCCAAGGGCAGCCCTTGGATCGAAGTGCGCGGCGACTGGCTGCAGGACTCCGCCATCTACGACCTGGTGCGCCAGGCCCATGCGCGCGGCCTCATGCTGGTGTGGCGCGGGCCACTGTCCGATGTGCCCGACGCCCAGGCCGCCCACTGGTTTGCCAGCAGCCTGCTGCACCTGCCGCCCGAAGGCGCTTCGGGCATGCAAAACCAGACAGCGCTTGCGCTGCAACAGGCCGCGCAGGCAGCCCAGGCACCGACCAAGCTCCAGGCCCTGAAGCAGGCCGCCAGGCCCGCACCCACCCTGCCGCCCCTGCAACTGCTGGGCGGCCAGATGTACGAGGGGCTGGACAGCCTGGCCCTGACCGATCTGTGCCTGGACAGCTTCCATGCGGGCGCCATCGCCGGCTGGCCCGTGGCCGATACGCTGCATGCCCAGCGCCATCACGCCGCCCTGCCCAGCCGCGACACCGTGCTCGCACTGATGCGCGCCGTCGATGCCGAGCAATCGATCGAGGCCTTCGAGCAGATCCTGGGCGAGGACCCCATCCTGGCCTATCGCTTCATGCTCTACACCAACTCCGCAGCCCTGGGCCTGCGAGGCAATGTGGACTCGCTGCGCCGCGGCCTGGTGATGCTGGGATACGGCACGCTGCAGCGCTGGCTGTCCGACCAGTTGCCCCACGCCTGCACCGAGCCCAGCCTGGTGCCCGTGCGCACCGCCATCCGGCTGCGCGCCAGCCTGACCGAGCGACTGATCGAGGCCGGCATCAGCCACGACCTGCAGCGCGAGGTCTATCTGCTGGGCCTGCTCTCGCAGCTGGACCAGCTGCTGGGCGAGCCCCTGCCCACCGCGCTGCGCCGCATTCCCGTGTCCGAGCGCGTCTTCGACGCCGCAGTGACGCGCACCGGCCCCTACGCGCCGGCCCTGCTCATGGCCATTGCGCTGGAGTCCGACGATCCCGCACCGATTCGCCAGCTGCGCGAAGAACACGCCTTCGAGATCGAGGACGTGAACCGCATCCTGCTGCGCATGCTCAGCGAACTGCAGGTGCAGCCCGCGCCTGCGGCCTGATCAGTCCACAGCGGCCGGGTGGGAAGCCTCAGCCGCCGCTGGCATCCACAGATTCCGCCCATAAAAAAACCGCCTGAACATCAGGCGGTTTTTTTATGTGTCCGGCAGGAAGGCTGCGGATGCTGCTCCTGCCGATCTGCCCTGCTCAATGCATGGCGTGGGGCTGGCCGTCGAACATGTGCTCGAACTGTGCCAGCCAGGGCTCGGCCAGCGTGCGGATCTGGGCATCGTTGCGCAGGATGCGCTGCATGATGCGGGCCTTCTCCTTGCGCTGATCGGGCGCCAGCGGCTCGTCATGCGACTTGAGCCGCAGCTGCTCGATCAGCACGGCACAAGTGCCCTCGTAGCGCGTCACCCCCTCCCAATCCTTGTTCTGTGCGGCCTGCAGCATCTTGGCGCTGCTGTCTTCTATGGCACGGTAAAAGTCAATCAATGTCAGCTCCATTTCTAGGTCCCGGCAACGGCTGGCGTGTTGGCGATGTCGCGCCAACCATGGGCAATCGGAGCCAGCACATCCTGCGCGCTTTGCAGCAGCGCCGCGTCGTTGCGCAGATTGGCCAGCGTCAGCTGGGTAATGCTGTAGTCGTAGACGGAAATCAGGTTCTGGGCCAGTTCGCCACCTTCATCGGGATTGACGGAGGCCTTCAGGCCTTCTTCCAGAATGCGAACGGCCTTGCCGATCTGCACTCCCTTCTCACCGATGTCGCCACGCTGCAGGGCTCCCTTGGCCGCGTTCAGCGATTTTTCAAGCGCGTCGAACAGCAGCTGGATCAGCTGGTGGGGCGATGCGCCGTCCACGGAGGACTGGACGCCGACCTGGGCGTAGGCACTTGCAGCACGGCGGTTGAGCGATGTGTACATGTTCGTTTCCTTGATGTCTTGTTCTTCGGCTGCAATGCTCAAAAATGTAGAGGCATCGAGCATTGGTTACAGAAAACACGTCCGCCGCTCCGCCCTGCCATCATTTATTCCACTGTGCCACTTGCTGGTTCATGTAAGCGCTCAGCGAGGAATAGCTGCCCATCTTGGCATCCAGGGACGCATACTGCGCACGCAGGCGCTTTTCAAGCAAATCGGCCTGGTCATTGACCCGGTCCTGGGACTTGCCGTTGTCCTTCTTGAGCGCCTGCAGACTCTTGTTCTTGTTGTCGAAGGTTCCTTCGAACTCCAGGGCCTTCTTCGTGAAGTCCTTCATGCGCGCAGCAAGGCCTTGCGTATTGGGCTGCCCATCGGTGCCAGCCGAGGCGAACATCTTGCTCATGGACTCAGGGTCCTTCAGAGCTGCCTCGAACTTGGTCTTGTCACTGGCCGTCGTCCCGAAGGCCAGCTTTCCGCCCTTCTGGATCTGTATGCCCATGTCCGACAGGCGCTTGAGCGTGTCGGATCCGCCCACGACCGAGCCCGAGAGCACGCTGCGCAGGCTGTTGGTCATGCCCACCGTGGTGGCATCTCCCTGCAGCACGCCAGCCACCTTGCTCTCGGCGTCGTATTTGGTGGAGCTGCCCAGCGCATCGTTGAGCGCGTTGTAGGCATCCATGAAGGCCTGGATCTTCTTCTTCATGCCCTCAGTGTCCGAAGACACCGTCACCGTGACGGGCGCTGTGGTCTGCTGGGTCACCGTGATATTGAGTCCAGGCAGGGTCTGCTTGAATTCGTTGGTTGTCGATTGCACCGTGATGCCGTTGACATTGATCTCGGCGTTCTGGGCGTACTGCGCCACGGAACCCGTGGTGGCCTTGCCATTGAAGGCCAGGGCCGACAGGCTGGCATCTCCACTGGAGCCGACCGTGAAGCCCGCATCCGCACCTGTGCTGCGCGAGCGCAGCACAAGGCGTTCGCCCTGGGCGTCCTTGAGCACCGAAGCCACCACGCCAGCGCCCTTGCTGTTGATGGCCTGGACCACGTCCTCCAGCTTGGCGCCCGCCGCGATATCGATATCCAGGGGCGTTCCAGGATTGCTGAATTGGGTTCCGTCCGCGTTCCAGGAACCCATGGTGATGGTGAGCTTGCCCGCGCCGAACTGCGTGGCCGCAGGCATGATGCCGGTGGCCACCGATTGGCTGCGCGCCAGCTTGTCCACCGAGATCACCGAAGACCCCGGCAGTGCATTGGCGTCCGTCACCGAAACCGCCACGGCCGTATTGGTCGTGGCAGCATTGGTCAAACGCCACGTATCGGCATTGGCCAGCGAAGTGGCCGCGTCCTGAAGCGTGGACATCAGGGACTTGATCTGCCCGAACGTGGATATCTTGGAATCCAGGACAGACGCTTTTTGCTGAAGCGGAACCAGTGACTGCTTTTGCAGGGCCACCAGTTTGGCGATCATCGTCTCGTCCAGGCCGCTGCCGCTGATGCCAGCTGAACTCAAGGTGGCCATGACCATCCCTTTCTAAGTGCAGAACACCTCCGCGCCACAGCGCAGAACGCGTCCTTGCGAACACGCACACCAAATGCCCGAGGGCATTCCCCGGTATCTTATCGACCGGTTTTTCTGGAACCTGAGGCTTTTCTTGGCCGCGCGCCGCGCAGCCAGGCTCAAAGCCCCGCGGGCTCCCTCTTACTGGATCAGCTTGAGCACCGACTGGGGCAACTGGTTGGCCTGGGCCACCATGGCTGTGCCGGCCTGCTGCAGGATCTGCGTGCGGCTCAGGTTCGCGGTTTCAGCGGCAAAGTCGGCGTCCATGATGCGCGAGCGTGCCGCCGATGTATTTTCTGCCGCCACCTGCAGGTTCGAGATCACAGCCTCAAAGCGGTTCTGGGCAGCACCAAAAGTGGCGCGTGTATTGTTGATTTCGTCCAATGCCGTATCGATCGCGGCCATCGACAGGCGTGCGTCACCCGCAGTGCCGGTACCCGAACCGAGCAAGGAGCCCAGGGACCCGCCCAACGAAGGAGGCGTCGTTCCTGCATTGACTCCCAAACCACCCGGAGTGGAGCCTGTCAAATCCACTGCGGAAATCGTGATCTGATTGTCAGGTCCGGTGTTGGCGCCCACCTGGAAGACTGTAGGACTAGAGCTATTCAGCAGGGGACGACCGTTGAAGCTTGTGCTTCCAACGATACGTGCAATTTCCTGCGCCAGCTGCTGAAACTCTTTGTCCAGCGAGCCCCGATCGGTGGAGCCGTTGGTGTCGTTGGCAGCTTGAACAGCGAGTTCGCGCATGCGTTGCAGACTATCGCCGATCTTGCCCAGCGCGCCTTCGGCCGTCTGCGCCATGGAAATGCCGTCGTTGGCATTGCGCATGGCCACATTCATGCCTCGCACCTGAGCGTTCATGCGCTCGGCGATGGCCAGACCCGCCGCGTCGTCCTTTGCACTGTTGACACGCAGACCCGAAGACAGGCGCTGCATGGTCGTGCTCAGCGACGACTGGGACGTGCTGAGATTGCGCTGGGCGTTAAGCGAAACAAGATTGGTGTTGATGATGGATGCCATGGGCAGCTCCTCGTTAGGCATGAACAATAGCCAACCGTTCGACGACCCCAAGCCGCCAGAACGCCAGACAGCACGCCAGAACTTCCAGCCCTGCCTATCTGATGTGGACGATTGTGCGGAAAAGCCCCCTCACCAAAGCGCCGATAAAGCCCATGATCTGGCGCCAATTCACCCTTCGTACACCCTCTTGGCCAACCTTTTCGCCCATAAAAAAACCCCAGGCAGATGCCTGGGGCTTGGAGAATTCCGGCCGCCTCCTGCTTGGGAAGGCCACCGGACTCGCACGATCAGCGCAGCAGGGCCAGAACGCCTTGGGGCAGTTGGTTGGCCTGGGCCACCATCGCTGTACCGGCCTGCTGCAGGATCTGCGCACGGCTCAGGTTGGCTGTTTCCGATGCAAAGTCGGCATCCGTGATGCGGCTGCGTGCCGACGCGGTGTTTTCGGACGCCACCTGCAGGTTGGAGATCACTGCATCGAAACGGTTTTGCGAGGCACCGAAGTCAGCGCGCTTGCCGTTGACGGCATCGATGGCGCTATCCAGGGCAGTGACTGCCGTCAGGGCCGTGGCGGCCGTGGAACCCAGCGTTGCGCCGGCACCTGTACCCTGAGCCACGGTGCCCATGGCAGACGCCAGATCGGACGTGGTAATGGAGATCTGGTTGTCGCTTGCCGTGTTGGAGCCGATCTGGAACTGGAATGTGCCGGAATTGCCACCCGAACCTGTCAGCAGCTCCTGGCCGTTGAACTTGGTGTTCTTGATCACGCGGGCGTTTTCTTCGGCCAGCTGCTTGAATTCCTTGTCCATCGAGCCGCGGTCGGCCGTGCCGTTGGTGTCGTTGGCCGCCTGGACTGCCAGTTCACGCATACGCTGCAGGTTCTCACCGATCTTGCCCAGCGCGCCTTCTGCGGTCTGCGACAGAGAGATGCCGTCGTTGGCGTTGCGCACAGCCACGTTCATGCCGCGGACTTGGGCGTTCATGCGTTCAGCGATGGCCAGGCCAGCGGCATCGTCCTTGGCGCTGTTGACGCGCAGGCCGGAGGACAGGCGTTGCATGGTGGTGGACAGCGAGCTTTGCGAAGCACCCAGGTTGCGTTGGGCGTTCAGCGATTGCACGTTGGTGTTGATAGACATGGCCATGGTGACAACTCCTAGTAAATTCAGTTACGTCGCCGCCACGGTGCCCTCGCTTATCGCAAGGCGGGCGGCGGCGGCCCAATCCAACCATCAGCCGCTTTCACATCGATTTACGCGGCTTTTGGTGGGCTCAGGACTTTTTGTCCCTCTGCTGAGTTGGTTTTCGGAGCTGCCCCGGCGAACTTTAGGGGCGTTGCAAAGATTTTTTGATGCCAGCCTGACACTTTGCCCAGACGGCCCCTCCCGCACCGGCCACAAGATATAGATGCGCCCGCGCCAACTCCAGGGGTCTGCGGCCAAGCGTGGATGTCCGAGAAGCACGGCACCTGCGGCAGTACACAAAACAAACCGCACTTTCCTGTCCAGTTCCATCGTTCGCGCCCGAGCGGCTCTGCCAGAATCCGTCGTATTTCGTGCCTGCATGGGCGAAGCCCACCCAGCCGCCCAAGCGACTTGGCGGCCAAGCCCGGGCACGATGTTTTTCACTAGGAACACCGTCCATGCCCTCCATTGAACAATTCATCGAAAGCTTTCTGACCGCCGTGGACTTCCAGGAGGCCGTGGAAGTGACGCCAGAGACCGAACTCAAGCGCCTGCCCGAATGGGACTCGCTGGCCGCACTGGGCGTGATCGTCATGTTCGACGTCGATTTCGGCAAAACCATCACGGGCGACGATCTCAAGAACTGCGCGACCATCAACGACCTCTACCAACTGCTGGGCTGAACGACATGACGCTGTCCACCCTGCACAACGTGCGATTCGCGGGCATGGCCAGCTGCGTGCCACGGCAAGTCGTACACAACATCAACGACGTCCCCCCCCATCTGCGTTCAGAGCGTGAGCGCCTGGTGCGCAACATCGGCATACTGACGCGCAGGGTCTGTCCGAGTTGGCAGTGCTTTTCGGACCTGGCGTTCGATGCAGCCGAAAAGCTGCTCACCGAGCTGCAATGGGCCCGCGAAGAGGTCGATGCACTGATCGTGGTCACCCAGTCGCCGGACTACCTGACCCCGGCCACGGCCATCATCTTGCAGGACCGCCTGGGACTGCCGCACGGCACCGTGGCCTTTGATGTCAACCTGGGTTGCTCCGGTTATCCGTTCGCGGTGCAGATCCTGGGCTCCATGGTGGCCTCGGGCGTCGTCAAGAAGGGCTTGATCCTGCTGGGAGACCGGTCCAGCTACAAGCACAGGGACTCGCTCAAGGACCCGCTGTTCTCCGATGCCGCCACGGCGACAGCGCTGGAATACCAGCCCGGAGCACCCCCCATGCATTTCGATCTGAACAGCGATGGCAGCGGCCACAAGGCCATCATGGTCCCGGTAGGCGGGCATCGCCAGCCCTTTGAACTGGAACATGCGATTGCGCGCAAGGGTGAAGATGGCTTCTGGTACTCCAACCTGGACCTGGTGCTCGACGGCCCTGCCGTGCTGAGCTTTTCCACGCAGCGTGTCCCGCCCATGGTCGAGCGCCTGATGCAGTACTCCGGCAGGAACAAGGAAGAGGTGGACTACTTCATCTTTCACCAGGCCAACCGCATGATCAACGAGACGATACGCAAGAAGCTCGGCCTGCCCGCCGAGAAAGTGCCGTCATCCCTGCAGGAGTTCGGCAATACCAGCGGCGCTTCATTGCCGGTCACCATGACCACGCGCCTGCGCGATGCGTTGGCCGAGGGAAAAAAGCGGCTGTTGCTGTGCGGTTTCGGTGTGGGTCTTTCCTGGGGCGGGGCCATTGTGGAAGTGGAATCTGCCTGCTTTCCTGCACTGGTCGAGGCATGATGGATCAGGATCCGTTCTCCCTGGCGGGGAAACGCATTCTAGTCACGGGGGCGTCTTCGGGCATAGGCCGGCAGGTCGCGCTGAGTTGCGCCGACATGGGAGCGCAACTGATCATCACCGGACGGGACCCGCAACGCCTGCAAGCCACAGCCGATGAACTGCCCGGCAGCGGCCACTTGGCGGTGATTGCTGATCTTGCACAACCTGTCGATCTGGCTCGGCTGGTCGAGCAAACTGGCGTGATCAACGGTCTGGTGCATGCTGCCGGCATTTCCAGGCTGGTGCCTTTTCGCATGATCAGCCAGGCGCATCTGAGCGAGATGTTTGAACACAATACCTATGCTCCGATGATGCTGACCAAGGAGCTACTGGGCAAAAAGCGTGTGGTGGCCGGCGGCTCCATCGTGTTCATTTCGGCCCTGGCATCACACAGCGGGGCCCAGGCCACAGCAGCCTATGCCGCAAGCAAATCGGCCCTGCTGGGAGCCATGCGTTCACTGGCCATCGAAGTCGCAAAGCATGGCATACGTGCCAACTGCATCGCACCAGGTTACGTTCGCACCCCCATGCTGAACGGACTGAGCCAAGGCGGTGCCCAGATGGAGCGCCTGATTGAGCAGACACCGTTGGGCCTGGGCGATCCTCAGGATATAGCCTATGCCGCGGCCTTCCATCTCGCAGATGCCAGCCGCTGGATCACCGGCAACTACTTCATCCTGGACGGAGGACTGAGTACCTCAATGGACATCTACGCATGAGCAGCGCGGCCATCTCTCCTTTTTCCATGCAAGGAAAGACAGTGCTGGTCACAGGTGCCTCTTCAGGCCTGGGCCGGCACATCGCTATCACACTGGCGCGAAGAGGTGCTCGCTTGGTGATCACCGGGCGTGATGCGGACAGGCTGAGGCAATGCCATGAAGCTCTGCAGGGCGAAGGCCATGTGCAGATCACGGCCGACCTGACCCTGCCCAAGGACCGGGACCGCGTGGTCCAGGCCAGCATTGGCATCCATGGTCTGCTGCACTGCGCAGGACTGCATCAGGCAACCCCTGTCAATGCACTGACCGAAGAACTCATGACGCGCATGTACCAGATCAATTTCCTGGCTCCTGTGATGCTCACCCAGCACCTGCTGCAGGTCGGCGCCGTGGCGCAAAAAGGCTCCATCGTCTTCATGCTATCCACCGCTGCGCACAGCGGCATGGAACGGCTAGGCCCTTATGCAGCCATGAAGGCCGGGCTGTGGGGTCTCATCAAATGCCTCGCACTGGAACAGGCTTCTCAGAAAATCCGCGTCAACGGCATCTCACCCGCAGTCATTGGCACGCCGCCTGCCGAGTCGGGCCAGCAGATCCTGGTGGCAGACAAGGCTCTCCATCCGCTGGGCCATGGCACGCCCGATGACGTTGCCCATGCAGCCATCTACCTGCTGTCCGATGCCAGCCGGTGGGTGACAGGAACCAGCCTGATCCTGGATGGCGGAGCAGCGCACTGATGAAAAGGGTCTACATCATTGGTGCTGGTGGCTGGGGCCGGGAAGTCCTTGTCCAGATGTGTGATGCGGTCGAGCATGGCCAGGACTGGAAGATCGCCGGCTTTCTGGATACACGGCCCCACATGCTCAACGGCATTGACTGCGGCCTGACCATCGTCGGAAGCCCCCTGACCCACATGCCGCAGCCGGACGAAGCATTCGTCTGCGCCATCGGCCTGCCACGCCCACGCCAGCAGTTTTCCCAGCCCATACTGGATAAAGGGGGTGAATTCATGCACGTACGCACCCCTTACAACACCGTAGGCTACCTGAGCGTGCGCGTGCATCTTGGAACAGGCTGCTTCTGGGCGCCACGCGTGCAAGTCAGCCCTGATGTCCACATCGGCGACTTTGCCAACATACACAGCGGCACCGTCATAGGTCATGACGTGCATATCGGCAACTATGCGCAGATAGGCGCCATGACCTTCATCGGGGGAGGTGCACAAATCGGCGACTATGCCATCGTGCATCCGCACGCCACGATCACGCCGGGCATCAAAGTTGGCGAAGGCGCGACCGTGGGCGCCGGTTCTGTAGTGCTCAAGAACGTGCCCGCCGGCTCCACCGTGTTCGGCAATCCTGCACGCGTGATCTTCTAAAAACCCGAAGCCGACAGGAAATCTCTTATGCGCTCGCGCATGCACCCAAAATATTATTTGTCTCAGGAAATCTTCGAGCGCGAACAGCAAAAGATCTTTCGCAAGGTGTGGCTGTTCGCAGGCCTTGCCTCACTGTTACCCAAGAACCATTCTTTCATCACACGCAAGATCGCGGGCATTCCCGTAGTCATTCAGAATTTCAACGGAGAGTTGCGCGCTTTCGAGAACATCTGCCTGCATCGCAGCGCACCGTTGCAGCAAGGTTTCACGGGCACACGTCCGTTGGTTTGCGCCTATCACGCCTGGAGCTATGACAGCCAAGGTCAGGTGAAGAATATCCCAGATTGCGATGCAATCTATCGACTCGATGCCTGCGAAAAAAAATCCCTGAAATTACGGGAATTTTCTCTCAGGCAGATTGGCGGCCTGCTGTTCATCAATCTGTCATCCGACCCCATGAAGTTCGAGGAGCAGTTCTCTGCCCAATTCATCGAACTACTGCAAAGCAGTGCCGAATCCTATGACAGCGAAGTCATGATGACCACTTGGCATGCCAAATTCAATTGGAAGCTTGTCTATGAGAATCTGCGCGACTTCAATCATGTGAAATACCTTCACCCTAAGAGCCTAGCCAAGGTTGCCAGCTTCCCGTTCGCTGCACAAGACGGTGAGCCTCTAGAAAAGCCACAGCTCGATGGATCAACGGCTGGTCTTCGAAAGGAAATTCGCGAATTCAGCTATGGAGGGCCAGAAGGAGAGATTGACCCCATTAGAAGGGTTCCATGGCTGGATAAGGTGGAGCGCTGGGGAGATACCGATGCCTATTTCAACTGGCTAGCCTATCCCAATCTGCACATAGCCTGCGGAAATGGGGGCTACTCTTTCACCATTGAGCATCACGTACCAATCTCTCCCGGCCAGACAGATGTGGAAATTTTCTTCATGACGGCCCGAAAGAAGGCCCCCTACGCTTATTCGGGCCAGGTGCTGCTATCACATATGCACTACAGCAAGCAGATTGTCGGAGAGGATATTGCCATCCTAGAAGGCATCCAATCTGTCCTGCATGATACAGCCCCTCTTCCTACACAAGGTGCTTATGAGTACACCAACCGGAATATAGAGCGCTGGTACACCACTCTGATGGAGACGGACCATGAAATTTAGATGGATCATCGGTTGCGGTGATTTTCTGGATACCTCTTTTCATGCATGGAAACAGATACGCCCTGATGAACGAATTGAAAAAGTCGAAGTCTGTCAAAGCGAAGACTATGAGTTCGATTACTCCGTGCTCGACAGCCTGGATCCTCAACAAGGCAGTGCCTTTGTGGCCTTTCACGAGAGCTTCGGCAACTTCAAACGCATGGAACTGATGCAGGCGGCCATGGAGCGCGGCCTGGAACTGGAGCCCTTCATCAGTCCCATGGCCAGCGTGGCGCAGAACGCCCTCATCGGCCCTAACTGCTTCATTGGTCACCATTGCAGCATCGGCCATGGCAGCCGCATAGGCTTCAATACCATCATCCACAACGGCGTTCAGATTGGAGCCAACAGCGTCATCAAAACGTCCTGCTGGATCGAAAATGGCGTGCAAGTGGGCGCGAACGTAGAAATCGGTGCGCATAGCATTTTACGCATGGGGGCGATGATCAAGAAAGGCATCACAGTGGGACGAGGCTGTGAGTTGGGTTGGCCCCGTCTTTATCATGAAGACATCCCCAGCAAAACGGTTTTTGATCTGAGATACGGCGAACCGATATACGTTTACCCGGGCACATAGAAATAGCTTCGCATCATGAAGAAAAATCAAACCCACTCAGATATTCACACTTCCAAGCTGGAGGCAATATTTCTCGAATCAGCAACAGCACTGCGATATAATCCACTGCTCGGCATTCCCCAGGACCTTTGCGACATCATTTCCCGGCAAGGTCCATCCGTACGGGTTTTTATTTTGGGCAGCAGAGGATTTTCGGAAGATATCATCCGAATCTCTCGCCAGGGAAAATTCGTTGTCGAGGCAGTCGTTGATGATTTTCTCTGCCAAAAGGAATCCACGCATCGTGGAATTCCATTAATCTCCACCGAAGCCTTTCTTTCCAAAGCCCGCGGGCAGAGTGATGCGGTAGCCATCAACACCTGCGGCCACGACAAGCCGAAGTTCTTCTTCAACCATGTGTGCCGTACCAATGGGATTCCACACTTGAGTTTTGAGCAATTCGTCAGAGCATTTGGCATCAGCGGTCTGCTCGATTTCCGGCTCGACGACTGGGGCCCATATATCGCAGACAACGTCGAAAGATACCAGCAACTGGCCCAGCGCCTGTCGGATGGTTATTCAGTACAAACACTTTATTCGATCCTGAATTACCGGCTTACCTGCGATCCAAGCCACTACTATGAAATCGAGCGCCCCTATTCAGCACTCTATTTCAGGTCTGGCCTGTTGAGCTTCGGAAAATCGGAAAAGATGGTGGACTGCGGAGCCTCTGTGGGCGAAGCGCTTATGGGTCTTGCCGAGGTCACCGACGGAGATTTCGCCCATAGCTGGCTGATCGAGCCTGATCGATTCAACATCCAGACGCTGCAGGCTTTGCGCCGCCGTTACGAAGGCTCGGCACTGGCCTCAAGAACCAGCATCCACGGTTGCGGCGTGGGCGAAACCCCATGCAGGGTTCCCTTCAAGCACGAAGGAGGCCATGGCAGCTCCATCCACGCGGCCGATTCAGCGTGCAGCGAGGAGGACATGATCGACGTGCGCCCGATAGATGAAATCATTGACGATGCGCCCAGCTTCATCAAGATGGACGTGGAGGGTGCAGAACTGTCTGCCCTCAAGGGTGCCCGCCAGTCACTGAAGAACCATGCGCCCAAGCTGGCCATCTCCGCCTACCACCGGACATCCGATCTGCTGGAGATCACGGACTATGTCATGCAGCAGCAGCCCGGATACAAGATAGGACTGCGCCACCACACCCATTTCCGCTGGGACACCTGCCTGTACTTCTATTCGTGATCAAGGCATTCATGCATGGTCACATGCATGTCCCGCTTCAATCAGCCAGCGTGACTGGGGCTGGCGCGCGCAAAGGTTGGCTTGGACTGGGAGGGCAGTTTCCCTGCAGGCTCTGGGTCACCACGTCGCACAGGCGCTGGCGCTGATCCCGTGTCATGTCCAGAAAAAACGGCAGGCCCAGCAGCGTCTCTCCCAGTTCACATGCATGGCGTATTTCCAACCGCAGGCACTGTGACTCCAGCACCGGCATCTGTTGCAACAGCGGCTGATACCAACGGCGAGTTGCGATGCGGGCTGCCTGGCAGCCCGCCTCTAGTGCTGCGCGCGCGGCCTCCCCCGGCAGGCGTGTGCACAGCAGGGAAGGCGCCGTCAGGTAACCACCGCTACCCTGTGCTTGCCAGGACAAGCTGTGGCCACTGGCCTCATTCAATGCAGCGATCAGTTCGGCCTGTAACTCGCGCCTCTGCCTTGCGTGCTCGTCCCAGACTTGCAGCGAAGCCAAGCCGATGGCTGCATGGTATTCGCTCATCTTGGCATTGCTGCCCATGGAAGCCAGCGAACCGATCGGCAATCCTGCAGCGGGGTCCAGATTGATGCCGAAATTGGAGAGTTGGCGCACCCTGGCAGCCAAGCCTGGGCGCGTGGAAACGATGAGCCCGCCTTCGCCGGCCGGCAGGCTTTTGGTGGTGTGCAGACTGAAGACCAAGGTGCCCTGCGCGCCTTGCAACCACTGGCTTCCATAGGCAGCAGCTGCATCGATGACTACGGGCAATCCGGTTTCCAATTCAAACTGCTGCCATGCCTGCATGTCATAGGGCATACCAAAAGTGGCGACGGGCAACACCGCATCGATGCGCATCTGCTTGCAGGCCGCGTATGCAATGGCAGGGGTCAGCATCCAGCTGGCAGGATCCACATCACCGATCACGGGCACGTGGCCTGCACGGATCACCGCAGTGGCAGTGGCCACAAAAGTCAAGGACGGGACCAGCACACGTGAGCCGCGGGGCAGATCCAGCGCCTGCAGCACCAGCTCCAGCCCCAGCGTGGCATTCGCCACCGTTGTCAGAGCATCACTGGGCACAGCAAATCGATGAGCGAACGCCGCCTCCAACTCCTGTACCAACGGGCCAAAGTTGGAATAGTGCCGCGCCGCATGCATGCGCTCCAACCAAGGCAACAAGGCCTGCGGCGCAGGCATGTCGGGCACCAGAAGCGGAATGGGATCCATGTTCGTGGGTCGATTGAGGTTCATGCGACAGCGTCCGCTTCGGCCAGCAGGGCGTCCAGATCAACGGCCGCACTCAAATTGCGGCGATCACCGTTCAGCCAGTTGAGCCACATCAGACGGAAGGCCTTCTCCAGCTCGGCCGTCCGCTCGGGATAGTTCATCAGCACGCTGGCCTCCATGCTGGCGCGCGCGGTCAGTCGCTGTTGGCGCAGACGCTCGGGATCGTTCATCAGCTGCAATGCGGCCTGCACATATTCCTGCTCGTTATTGGTGACCTCTCCACCGAAGCCCAGGCCGACAAGGGTTCGTGCTGTCGAGGCGTCAACACCCCGCTCGGCATCCAGTGCCACGATGGTCAGCCCCATCCACAGGGCGTGCAACGTAGTGGTGCCACCGGAAACAGGTGATGTATCCAGCGCCACATCGGCGATATGCCCCAGTTCCATGAAGCGGTCCAGTGGTTGCTGATGCAGCACCGAGACACGATCCAACGGCATGCCAGCGTTTTGCACGCGTGGCAGCATATGGATCTGGGCGGCCTCAGGCTCCTGCTCCTTGACCATGATGATCAGCCGTGCGTCCTGGCGCTCGTTCAGTATGCGCGCCCATACGGACAGCATCTGGTCTGTAATCTTGGATGAACTATTGAGCGATATCAGCGTGGGATAGCCGTTGCGCAGCATGGGCGGCTCCTCACACAAGGGCGAGTACTCAGGTGGCGCATAGCTGGCCATGCAACTCAGTTGGAACAGTGCCTCTGAATAGTAAGGAGCATGGCTGGGGGGAGCGATGCCGGCATCCACCAGACGGTAATCCATGGCCTTCATGCCCAGAGTGTGCATGTACCCAAGCCAGGTCACTTGCACTGGTGCCGCACGCCGGGCGAACACCTCCATCCGGTGGCCAAGGGTAAAGCCCGACAGGTCCACGAGGATGTCGATGCCGTCAGCACGTATCTGGTCAACCAATTGCACCTCGGTCAGATCGGCAACCTCGCGCCAATTCGGCACCAACGCGCGCAACTGCGCAGTCACCCAATCGGGCTTGCCGCTGGAGTAGACATGGATTTCGACGTTCTCGGGATCATGGTGGGCCAGCACAGGACGCATGAAGAACGCCACCGAGTGCTCGCGAAAATCCGCCGTCACGTATCCGACCTTGAGACGCTTGCGCGGGTTGCGGTCGCGCCCTGGCAGCGGCGCTGACTTGCGCGTCAGCGGATCAGAAAAGCGCCTGCCCCAATCAGCGGCCACTTGCAGCGATCGCGCCGAATCGCTGCTGGTGTGCGAATGGATGTAGGCACGCATCATCCAATGCTGCCCATCGTTCTTTTTGTGCCGACAGGCCTCGTCAATGAGGTCGCAGGCCTGCTCGCGCTGGCCAGTGCTGAACAGCGCAAGGGCCAGCAGGCGCTGCGCATCGGGCATACGAGGCTCCATCTCCAGGGCCGCCTGCAGGGCATCAACGGCCTTGTGCCAGATGGCCATGCGCACATAGACAAACCCTATGTGCAGCCACACATGGGCGTTACGCGGCTCCTGGACCACCAGCTGCGACAGTGCACCCAGCGCCTGTATGAACTGCATTTGCTCGACCATGGCGCGGACACGCGCAAGCTCCTGAGGGATGCTGACCGGTGGCGAGGAAGTTTCGGCGAGTACGGAAGAAGGCATGGCTATGGACCAGAGAATGCGCTATGGCACGGCAGGATGGAGCTTTGGCAACTATCCACTTTTGCCCGCCAACCAATCCGCTGTTAAGCAGCCTAGTTGCAACGCACAAACAGACACCGTTTCCAGGTGTAGTTGCAGCTTTTGCCACACCATCTGCAACCGGCCAGACACATCACACCGCCCAGTTGGTCACTCCGAGACACACAAGCCGCTAAGCCACGACCCCACAGGCAAGCACCTGCTGGAGCTTCGGAAAGACACAAGCTCTTAACGCTTTTGATCGCCCGCTCTGTCGAGCCGAGTTCTCATCTCAGGAACCCGAAGCCGGCATGGGGTGGCGCAGCCTCAGAGCCCGGGCCTCGTCCAGATTTCCGAGCTGCTCATGCATCACGGCCAGATTGTGCGCCGCAAGATAGCTGCCCCGCCCCGCCACCCCGCCATGCTGGCACGCATCCACCTCTCCGATCTCCAGGCAGCGTTCCCAGGAAGCCTGAGCCATCGAAAGCCAGTGCTCAACCTGACCATCAAGTTTGGCAATGGCCGCATCCAGCAGGACACCGCCCAGAGTGAAAAAGAAATCGGGCGAATCCTGCCATTTCGGCATCTGGGCCTGCGCCAGGGCCAAGCCCTCTTCATGGCGGCCCGCTTGCCCCAGGCAATAAAGGTATCTGACGCACAGATCGTGCTCAT
The DNA here is from genome assembly GCF_000632165.1 of Delftia sp. RIT313. NCBI lineage: Bacteria > Pseudomonadati > Pseudomonadota > Betaproteobacteria > Burkholderiales > Comamonadaceae > Delftia > Delftia sp. RIT313. The sequence continues at coordinate 52,368 of NZ_JFYT01000049.1, forward strand.
AGCCACTCGACACTTCAAGTTGCTCCATCGCCACACCATAGTGTGCGCACGCTTTGGAGAAATCCCTGTTCAGTTCGAAGTCCACGCCCAGTTGGTAGTTGATATAGGCATCACGAGGATTTCTACTCAACTCCTGCAGAAGAAGGCGCTGGTTTCTCCCCTGCTTGCGCGACATCTGCTCAGGCAGATATCCGTCATGCCGAATGACCAGCGGCACCAGCACACGTGGCAGATCAGACATGGGTTGTTCGTGGACGACACCCTGATAGCGCACTCCCCGTGGCAAAAGCCGGGTAATCCGCGAACGGCTCACCGAGCCGGTCACGCCCATTTCGTACAGGCTCTGGACGTCGGCAACTCCGAGTTGGCGCTCCATCGTCGGCAACCCTGCCAACCACGCGCCGCCCTCAACCAACCATTCATCGGCGTCGAGAACCAGGTTCCAGTTCGCATCCGCCAGATCGAGGGCCCGGTTGCGGGCAGCGGCGAAATCATCACACCACTCAAAGCGATGCACCTGCGCACCGCAGCTGCGGGCGATCTCCATCGTGCGGTCCACGGAGCCCGTATCCAGCACCAGGACTTCATCCACGAAGTCTTTGACGCTGTCAATGCAGCGGGCTATTGAGCGTTCTTCATCGCGCGCGATGATGACAAGAGCAGTCTGGGGCATATGAATGGAAAAGAACGTCGGAGTCAGGCAAATGCTGGCTGCCTCCAGGCCTGCAAGCAGGCCGACCCGTCGATCGCGCAAGGGCATCGACATGTACCCACTAATGTCTTCTCAGATGCCCGCGTCGAAGCTGCGATCTGACCGACGAACACCTGAATTCTCCAGCTTTCATTGCGAAGCGCGCATGTAGCATGCATGCGTCTGATCGCATCTTCACCGGGTGAACCCTACATCCCTGGCCCAAGCTGCCGATCTAACAAGCAATCACCCGACTTTTCAGCCCAACGCCGTCACCGCGCGCGCTCACAATCCACTCCCATGCTTGTCATCATCGGATACATCGTCGCCTTCGGTTGCATCTTCGGCACCTATGTGCTGCACGGGGGCAACGTCCAGGTCATTCTCAAGGCCCTGCCCTTCGAGATGGTGACCATCGGCGGCGGCGCCATCGGCGCCTTCATCGTGTGCAACCAGCCCAAGGTGCTCAAGGCCACGGCCAAGGCCATCCCTGGCGTGATGAAGAGTTCGCGCTACACCAAGGCCCGCTTCATGGAGCTGATGGCCCTGCTGTACGAGATTCTGCAAAAGGCCCGCAAGGAGGGCCTGATGTCCATCGAAAGCGATGTGGAGGCACCCAACGAGTCGCCCATCTTCACCAAGTACCCCGAGCTGCTGGCCGACCACCATGTGGTGGAGTTCCTGACCGACTACCTGCGCATGATGGTGTCGGGCAACCTCAACTCCCATGAGATCGAGTCGCTGATGGACAGCGAGATCGAGGCGCATCACGCCGAAGCGCATGCCCCGGTCAATGCGTTGACCCGCCTGGCCGGCGCCCTGCCCGCCTTCGGGATCATTGCGGCCGTGCTCGGTGTGGTGAACACCATGGGCTCGGTGGGCCAGCCGCCTTCCGTGCTGGGCGGCATGATCGCCTCGGCCCTGGTCGGTACCTTCCTGGGCATTTTGCTGGCCTATGCGCTGGTGGAACCCATGGCCGGCCTGGTGGAGCAACGCGCCCAGGATGCTGCCAAGGAACTGGAGTGCATCAAGACCACCTTGCTGGCCAGCATGCAGGGCTACAACCCCGCCACGGCCATCGAGTTCGGCCGCAAGGTGCTGTTCTCCACCGAACGTCCCGGGTTCCTTGAACTGGAAACCCACGTCAAGGGCAAGAAGTAATCCTGCGTCCAGCAGCGTCAAGCCATGGCAGAGAAAAAGTTACAGCCGATCATCATCAAGCGCGTCAAGAAGACAGCGCATGCACCCCACGGCGGTGCCTGGAAGATCGCCTATGCCGACTTCGTGACCGCGATGATGGCCTTCTTCCTGCTGATGTGGCTGCTGGGCTCCACGGCCAAGGGTGAGCTGCAGGGCATTGCGGCGTATTTTTCCTCGCCGCTGAAGGTGGCGATGGCCGGCGGCGACGGTGCGGGCAACAGCTCCAGCGTGATTCCCGGCGGCGGCAACGACCTGGCCAAGGTGCACGGCCAGGTGCGGCGCTCGGAGGCAGCGGACAGCTCCAACCGGCGCACCAGCGTCGATGCGGGCCGCGCTGACCAGGCCCAGGTGGATTCCAACCGCATCAAGGCGCTCAAGGCCAAGGTGGACGCGATGATCACCAGCAATGCGCGCCTGAACGAATTCCGCTCGCAGATCCGCACCGACGTGACGCCCGACGGCCTGCAGATCCAGATCGTGGACGAACAAAACCGCCCCATGTTCGACAGTGGCAGCGCCATGGTCAAACCCTACATGCGCGATATCCTGCGCGAAGTGGGCGCGGCCCTGGCGGGCGCGGAAAACCGCATCAGCCTGTCCGGCCATACCGATGCCGCCCCTTACGGCAATGCCGACCGCGGCTACAGCAACTGGGAGCTGTCGTCCGACCGTGCCAACGCCTCGCGCCGCGAGCTGGTGGCGGCCGGCATGCCGCTGAACCAGCTGGCCCGCATCACGGGCCTGGCCAGCAGCGACCTGCTGCTGCCCGATGATCCGCGTGCCCCGCAGAACCGGCGCATCACCATCACCGTGCTCACGCAGGAGGCTGAAAAGCGCCTGCTGGGCCACCGCGGACCTGTGACACGCAACGCCTTGCCGCCCTCATTGGCCGGCGGCAATGGCGGCACGGCGAATGCGGCCACCACCGAATCCGCAATCGGCGAGACCGCTGCGCAGCCCGCCGCCACCTCGCCTGCAGCTGCCCCGTCCGCGCCCGCGTCACCTGATCGTGTAACAAATTAAGGTTTGCGCCCGATGCTGCCGAAAAGCAGGAAAATTCCCACATTGCGCCAAGAAGGTTTCATATTGTTACCATCGCGGCGGATTCTTACCAGTACCGAGCACCTACCGACCGAAAGGGCCTCACGTGGCTAATGCCCTGCGTTTTTTGATCGTTGACGACTTCTCCACCATGCGGCGCATCGTGCGCAATCTGCTCAAGGAGAGCGGCTTTCCCGAAGCCGATGAAGCCGAAGACGGCGTCGTGGCACTGCACAAGCTGCGCAACAGCAAGTTTGATTTCGTGGTGACGGACATCAACATGCCCAACATGAACGGCTTCCAGCTGCTCACCGAAATCAAGCAGGACGACAAACTCAAGCACCTTCCCGTGCTGATGGTGACGGCCGAGGCACGCAAGGAGGACATCGTGGCAGCGGCCCAGGGCGGCGCGGCAGGCTACATTGTCAAGCCCTTCACCAAGGCCACGCTGGAAGAGAAAGTCAACCTGATCCTCAAAAAGCTGGGCCTGTAGGGCACGCGCCATGAGCAACCCGGATGTCCCCGACAGCGTCCACTACAAGGTGGGCGTTCTCACGCGCCAGCTGCATGACTCGCTCAACGAGCTGGGCTATGCGGACCGATTGCGCGGCAGCATGGGAGAGCTGCCGGACGCGCAAAGCCGCCTTTCCTATATTGCGCGGCTGACCGGAGAAGCCGCCGAGAAGGTTCTGAACCGCGTCGAATTGGCCAAGGTCCAGCAGGACCGGCTGGCCGAGCGTGTACGCGCCATGCGGGCACAGATGGTCGAGGACCCCGTGGCGGCCGTGGCCAAGGGCCGGGTGATGAACTTCCTGGAGGAAGTCGAGCAGGGCACGCAGCAGGCCGACGAGCACCTCACCGAGATCATGATGTCCCAGGACTTCCACGATCTCACGGGCCAGGTCATCGCCCGCGTGGTCTCGCTGGCCGCCGATCTGGAGGACCAGCTGGTGCAGTTGCTCATCCAGACCTCGCCCAACCCGCAGCAGACGGCGCTGGAGCCCCTGGAAAAGCCCAAGGAGCACCTCGCCGGCCCCGTGGTCGATCCCGAGAAGACGCCCGATGTGGTGACTTCGCAGTCCCAGGTGGACGATCTCCTGGCCAGCCTGGGATTCTGATCACCCCGGGGGGCGCCCGGCGCCTCCCCTCTCATTGCACGGCAGCCTCTTTCGCTTGGGCGCAAGGGGCTGACTGCCATCTTCGCGGCGCCCTTGCACCATGCGGCTGCCGTTCCTCCCCTTGTGCAGACAGCACATAAGCGCCGCTTGAGCCCCGCTTATCGGGGCTTCGCCTGCCTGGCTTGTTCCGACAATGACGCAAATCCTTCCGTCATTGCGCCATGGACTCCAGCCAAGACAAAAGCCTTCCCGCCACCGAACGCAAACTGCAGAAAACGCGTTCTGACGGCCAGGGTGCGCGCTCTCGGGACCTGTCGCACCTGGCCATCCTGGGCACGGGCGCGCTGATGATGCTGATGGGCGCCGAGCCCCTGATCCAGCACCTGCGCATGGCACTGGCTCAGCAATTGGCCTTCGACGCGCACACGGCCAAGACGCCGGCCCTGATGATGGAGCGCATGCTGTCCATGGGCAGCCTGGGCCTGAAGATTTCCCTGGTCGTTGCCGCCGTGACCACGGGTGCGGCCCTGGTGTCGGGCATGCTGGCCGGCGGCTGGATCCTGAGCCTCAAGCCCATCCAACCGCAGTTCAACCGCCTCAATCCGCTGTCGGGCCTGACCAACCTGTTTTCCAAGCAGCAGATGGTGACCGTGGTGAAGATGGTGGTGATGACGGCCATCCTCTCCTTCGTGGCCTGGAAGTTCCTGAGCGGCCATCTCGCCGAGATCGCCGCCATCTCTTCCCAGCCCTCGGCCATGGCGCTGTCCATGACGGGGCAATGGCTGGCCAGCGGCATCGCCCTGCTGCTGCTGGTGGTGTTCCTGATGGCCGTGATCGACGTGCCGCTGCAGGCCTACCTGTTCAAGTCGCGCCTGAAGATGAGCCATGAGGAAGTCAAGCAGGAGCACAAGGAATCCGACGGCAACCCGCAGATCAAGAGCAAGATCCGCCAGAAGCAGCGCGAGATCGCCGACCGCGCCAGCGTCAACGCCGTGCCGCGCGCCGACTTCGTGGTGACCAACCCCACGCACTACGCCGTGGCCCTGCGCTACGACGAAAAGACCATGGCCGCCCCGCAGGTCATCTCCAAGGGCACGGACCTGGTGGCGCTGAAGATCCGCGAAGTCGCCGGCGCCCACAAGATCCCGGTGCTCGAATCCCCCATGCTGGCGCGCGCCCTGTACGCGCACGCCGACCTGGACCAGGCCATTCCCGCCGCGCTGTACACGGCCGTGGCCCAGGTCCTGGCCTATGTCTACCGCCTGAAGGCCGCGCTGCGCGGCGAAGGCCCCATGCCTGGCGATCTCGGCGAACCCGTCGTGCCCGCCGAACTCGATCCGCACCAGGGCCGCCGCGCGCCAGGCGCCGCCGCGACCACTGAAGGTACTGCTCCATGACGACGAATCCGCTCCAATCCCTGCAATCGATGTGGTCGAGCGAGAACGCCAAGTTCGCTCAGGGCCTGATGGCGCCGCTGCTGGTGGTGGCCATCCTGGCACTGATGGTGCTGCCCATTCCGCCGTGGCTGCTGGACACCTTCTTCACGCTGAACATCGCCGTGGCGCTGATGGTGATGATGGTGGCGGCCTACATGATCCGGCCGCTGGACTTCGCGGCCTTCCCGTCGGTGCTGCTGCTGACCACGCTGATGCGCCTGTCGCTGAACGTGGCCTCCACCCGCGTGGTGCTGCTGGAGGGCCACACCGGCCCCGGCGCGGCCGGCGCGGTGATCGAGGCCTTCGGCCACTTCCTGATCGGCGGCAACTTCGCCGTCGGCCTGATCGTGTTCGCCATCCTGGTGGTGATCAACTTCGTGGTGATCACCAAGGGTGCCGAGCGTATCGCCGAAGTCTCGGCCCGCTTCACCCTGGACGCCATGCCCGGCAAGCAGATGGCCGTGGACGCCGACCTGAACGCCGGCCTGATCGACGAAAAGGAAGCCAAGCGCCGCCGCGCCGAGGTGCAGGAAGAGGCCAATTTCTTCGGCTCCATGGACGGTGCCAGCAAGTTCGTGCGCGGCGACGCGGTCGCCGGCATTCTGATCCTGGTGATCAACATCATCGGCGGCTTCGCCATCGGCATGATCCAGCACGGCCTGTCGGCCGGCCAGGCCGCCGACAGCTACATCCTGCTGGCCGTGGGCGATGCGCTGGTCGCGCAGATCCCCGGCCTGCTGATCTCGGTGGCCGCGGCCATGGTGATCTCGCGCGTGGGCAAGGAAACCGACATGGGCCAGCAGATCGCGCAGCAGCTGTTCATGTCGCCCAAGGTGCTGGGCATCACGGCCGGCGTGCTGGGCCTGCTGGGCGTCATTCCGGGCATGCCCCACGTCGTGTTCCTGTGCACCGGCGCGCTGCTGGGCTGGCTGGCCTGGATGCTCTCGCGCCGCCAGCAGGAACGCGCCTCCCAGCAGACCCAGGCGCCCGCACCCGTGGCCGCGCCCAGCGACGGCGAAGCCACCTGGGACGACCTGCAGCCGGTGGACCTGCTCGGCCTGGAGCTGGGCTACCGCCTGATCACCCTGGTGGACAAGGGCCGCCAGGGCGACCTGCTGACCCGCATCAAGGGCGTGCGCCGCAAGTTCGCCCAGGAAGTGGGCTTTCTGCCCCCGGCCGTGCATGTGCGCGACAACCTGGAGCTCAAGCCCAGCGCCTACCGCATCACCCTGCGCGGCGTGATGGTGGGCGAGGGCGAGGCCTTCCCCGGCATGTTCCTGGCCATCAATCCGGGCGGCATCAGCACCCCGCTGATCGGCACCCAGACCACCGACCCGGCCTTCGGCCTGCCCGCCCACTGGATCGACGAACGCCAGAAGGAAGCGGCACAAATGGCAGGCTTTACCGTGGTTGATTCGGAAACCGTGATGGCCACCCATTTGTCACACTTGATGCAAGTGCATGCCGCCAAGCTGATCAGCCGTACCGAGACGCAGCAGTTGGTGGAGCATGTGGCCAAACTGGCTCCCAAGCTGATCGAAGAAGTCATTCCGAAAATGGTGTCCATCACGACGTTCCAGAAAGTGCTCCAGCTGCTGCTGGAAGACTCGGTGCACGTGCGTGACATCCGCACCATCATCGAGACGCTGGCCGAGCACTCCTCGACCACGCAGGACCCTGTCGAGCTGGCCCGCCGCGTGCGCATTGCGCTGTCGCCGTCCATCGTCCAGCAGATCTACGGCCCGACCCGTGAGCTGAACGTCATCGCCATCGAGCCCGGACTCGAACGCCTGCTGGTGCAGGCCCTGTCCAACCCCGGCTCCCCCTCACTGGATCCCGGCGTGGCCGAGATCCTCACCCAGAAGGCGGCCGACATGGCCAACCAGCAAGAAGAGCTGGGCCTGCCTGCCTGCCTGCTGGTTCCCGATTCCATCCGCAATTCCATTGCCCGCCTGGTGCGTCGCGTGGCGCCGCGTCTGCAGGTTCTCGCCCACAGCGAGATCCCCGAAACGCACACCATCCGCATCGGCTCGATTCTTAAAGGTGCATCCGCATGAACATCAAACGCTTCTACGCCCCCACCTCCCGCGAGGCCCTGGCCAAGGCGCGCATGGCTTTCGGAGCGGGCACCCTGATCCTGTCCAACCGCAACACGCCCGATGGCGTCGAGGTCATGGCCACGGCCGAGGACACGCTGGAGCACAGCAAGGCCGCTGCCAGCAGCACGCCGCTGCAGCAGGCCATCGAGCGCCGCTCTGCAGAGGAAACCACGGGCCTGCGCCCGCAGGTGCAGGCCAAGCTGATCCAGGCGCAGACCCAGCCGCGCACGGCGCAGCCGGCACTGCAGGCCGCTCAGGCGGCTCCATCGCGTGCTTCCCAGGCAACGTCGTCGGCGATTGCGCAGGCCATCTCGCAGGCAGCCTCGCTGTCGGCAGAAGGTGCCGAGCCGGCCGGCCTGCGCCAAAGCGTGCAGGAAGACACCGAACAGCTGGCCATGAGCACCCTGTCCTTCCAGGACTATGTGCGCGAACGCATGCTGCGCCGCCGCCACGAAGCCGGCGTTGACGAGCCGCTGCCCAGCTTTGCCCAGCGCCGCAGCCTGGGCGACGCCCTGCGCGAAGCACCGGCCGCCGCGCCCACAGCTGCACAGCAGCCGTTCAAGGCACAGCCCGCGCCTTCCGTGGCCCGCCACAACCCGTTGCGCGCCAGCGCCGAAGCGCCGCTGCGCGAGACCCTGCGCAGCGAGCCCGCACCGACCATGGCCTCCCAGGCACTGCGCGATGAGCTGCAGTCCGTGCGCGACCTGATCGAAGAGCGCTTCAACACCCTGACCTGGCTGGGCCAGACGCGCCAGAACCCCATCCACGCCAACCTCACGCACAAGCTGATCCGTGCGGGCTACTCCCCCGTGCTGGCCCGCGCCCTGGTCGAGCACATGCCCCAGGACCTGTCCGCCGGCGACGCCGTGCGCTGGCTGATGCAGGTGCTGGAACGCAATCTGCGCACCGACGCCGACCAGGCCCCGCTGTACGAGCAAGGCGGCGTCTTCGCCCTGGTGGGCTCCACCGGCGTGGGCAAGACCACGACCACGGCCAAGCTGGCTGCCCTGTGCGCCGCCAAGTACGGCGCCGCCAGCGTCGGCCTGATCACCCTGGACACCTACCGCGTCGGCGCCCACGACCAGTTGCGCTCCTACGGCCGCATGCTGGGCGTGGTGGCCCACCTGGCCCATGACCGCGCCGCGCTGCAGGACCTGCTGGGCCTGCTGGCCAACAAGCAGCTGGTGCTGATCGACACCACGGGCGTGGCCCCGCGCGATCCGCGCAAGGACGAGATCCTCGACCTGCTGGACCTGCCCGGCATCCAGAAACTGCTGGCCGTGAACGCGGCCGGCCAGGGCGATGCGCTGGACGATGTGATGCAGGCCTTCAAGGCGCGCGGCTCCAGCCAGGCCATCCTCACCAAGGTGGACGAGGCCGTGAAGCTGGGCCCGTCGGTAGACACACTGATCCGCCACCAGATGCAGCTGCGCGGCGTGACCAACGGCCAGCGCGTGCCCGAAGACTGGGAACGCGCCGATGCGCAGCAACTGGTGTCCGCCTCCATGCGCGCCGCCACCCGCTCGGCCTTCGATCCCAAGGCGCTGGACCTGGACTTCTTCTTCACCCCGTCCAGCCCCAGCACGGAAGGCGAGATCCACCATGCTTGAAACCTTCCCCCAGTTGCACCAGGGCCTGGGCCTGCACGGCCAGCCCGGCGCCGCCGCGCCCATGGGCCTGCGTGTGCTGGCCATGCTGCGCGACACGGCCAACGACCCGCAGGGCCTGGCCGAACAATCCCTGCTGTGGCCGGTCTGTGCCAGCCTGCAGCGCCTGGGCCTGCCCGTCCTGGTGCTGGACGCCAGCCAGGGCGAATCCCCGGATGCACCGGGCCTGGCGCAGCTGCTGCAGCAAAGCGCCTGGCAGGCCCGTACCGGCCTGCACCCCGATCCCCGCCACAGCTCGGTGGCCGTGCTGCCGGCGCGCCAGGGCCTGGATCTGCTGCCCCAGCAGGCGCGCCAGGCCGGCATGACGCCCATGCAATGGCTGCAGCGCCACGTGCGCGGCTACGCCATCGTCATGCTGTATGCCAATGCCGACACGCTGGCCAGCAACCTGGCCGGCCAGGCCGTGCACCCGCTGATGGTGCTGCCCGAACAAGGCACCCGCGTGCTGGGCTGCTACCGCCAGCTCAAGCAGTTGGCGGTGCATGCCGGCCTGCGCTGCCTGCTGGCGCCGCTGCTGCCCAGCGCCGATGACCTGGGCGTGACCAGCTACGATTGGCGCCGTGGACAGACCGGCGCCCGCAGCCAGGCCGAGGATGCGCAACAGCTGCAATCCCAGATCGACGCGCTGATGCGCTGCGCGCAACGCCACCTGGGCCATGCGCCGGGACTGCTGCCCGTGCGCCTGCACCATGCACCGGACTTGCAGCGCCTGGCGCTGCAACTGCTCAACCATGCGGGCAGCGTGTTGCCACATGGCGGCCAGGATCTGGCCGCCGGCTTCGCGCCGCTGCCCGCATCCCATGCCTGGAGCCACTGACTGCCATGTACACCGCCAAAGGCCAACTCGACCGCGATGCACTGATCCGTCGGCATGTACCTCTGGTACGCCGGATCGCGCTGCACATGATCGCCAAGCTGCCTCCCAATGTGGAGCTTGATGATCTGATACAGGTCGGAATGATCGGCCTGGCCGAAGCCCTGTCCCGCTTCGAGAGCGAGCAGGGCGTGCAATTCGAGACCTTCGCCAGCCAGCGCATCCGTGGCGCCATGCTCGATGAGCTGCGCGAAGGCGACTGGATGAGCCGCAGTTCGCGCAAGAGCCAAAAGGACATCGAGCACGCGCTGCACCGCCTGGAGCAGCGCCTGGGGCGCACGCCGCTGGAATCCGAGATCGCCGACGAACTGGGCATGGACCTGGACGACTACCAGTCGCTGCTGGGCAAGGTGCGCGGCACGCAGCTGGTGTATCTGGAGGACATGTCGGGCGGCGACGAAGGCGAGGACTTCCTCGAGCGCCACGTGGCCGACAGCGGCGCCGATCCCTTTGCGCTGCTGCGCGACCACCGCCTGCGCGTGGCCCTGGTCGAAGCCATCAAGGCCCTGCCCGAGCGCGAGCAGTACATCATGGGCATGTACTACGAGCACGACATGAACCTCAAGGAAATCGCCGCCGTGCTCGGCGTGACCGAATCGCGCGTGTGCCAGCTGCACAGCCAGGCGATTGCGCGCTTGCGTACGAAGATGCGGGCGCATTGATTGGGGGCACCCCCTGAGGCGCTGACGCGCCTTCCCCCTCTCTACCCGCTGCGCGGGGGAGGGGGACGACAGCCTCGCTGCGGGGCGGCCCTTGCTCGGTGTCCCGCGCTTTGGGGCGCGCCGGTTTTTGGCGCCGTGCGCCTGGTCTGATCTGGATTTGCGGGGCGATGCCGATCTTCTCCGCCGTCTCCCTTTCCTGCCCCATTCCCTTTTCTATGCGCTGCCGCGCATGGCCTGGACTTCGCGTTCGAAGATGCGCCAGAAGGCGGGTTCCTGCGTGGTGGCGAAGTTGATGCGCATGCAGGTGCTGGGCTGGCGGCCGGCGTGGAACATGGCGCCGGGGGCGATGAAGTAGCCGGCGTCCAGCAGGCGCTGGGCCAGGGTTTCGGTGTCCACGCCGGTGTCCACCCAGCCGAACATGCCGGCCGGCTCGGCCGCAAAGCGGGCGCCGGCCTGCTGGGCCAGTGCCACGCTGCGCATGCGGGCCTGGGCCAGGTGCTGGCGCAGGCGCTCGGCATGGCGGCGCAGCTGGCCCTGGTCCATGCAGTGGGCCAGGGCGCGTTCCATCAGCGAGGGGGTGGTGAGCGTGGACAGCAGCTTGGTGTCCACCAGGCGCTCCACCAGGGCGGGCGGGGGCGCCAGGTAGCCCACGCGCCAGTTGGGTGCCAGCAGTTTGGCGAAGCCGCTCACATAGATGCTGTGGCTGAGGCGGTCCAGCACGGTCATGCGCGCTGCGTGGTCGGGCGCGATCTCGCCATAGGTATCGTCCTCCACCACGTAGAAGCCGAATCGCCGCGCCAGCTGCAGCACCTCGTGGGCGCTGGCCGGTGACAGGCTGTAGCCGGTGGGGTTGTGCAGCACGCTCACGCTGACGTAGAGCTTGGGTGCGCAGCTTTCGCAGTAGCGCTGCATCACGGCCAGGTCCGGCCCGTCGGGGCCGCGCGGCACGGGCAGCACGCGCATGCCCAGCGATGCCAGGCGCGCGAATTCCACGGCCCAGCCGGGCTCCTCCACCATCACCGGGTCGCCCGGCTGCAGCAGGGCGCGGCTGACCACGTCCAGCCCATGTGTGGCGCCCATGGTGGTGATGATGTGCTGCGGCGCCGCCGCAATGCCCAGGCGCGCCAGGCGCCGCGACAGCGCCTCGCGTAGGCCGATGTCGCCCAGCGGGTCGCCGTAGCCCACGCAGGAGTCGTGCAGGGACTTGCCCGAGCAGGCCTTGCGCATGGCCGCCGCCAGGAAGCCGGCCTCCAGCCACTCGGCCGGCAGCACGCCCGCCCCGGGCTGCGGCCTGCCGCCCACGCTCTGGTGGAACATGCCGCGCACCAGCATGGAGGCATTGATGCGCGTGCCCTTGGGCACGCCAGGGGCCTCCTCGGCGGGGACCGCACGGGCCTGTTCGGGCTGCAGCAGCGGCGCATCCTGCACGAAGTCGCGCACGAAGAAGCCGCTTTGCGGCCGCGCCTCGACCAGACCCTGGGCCTGCAGCAGGTCATAGGCGGCCACCACCGTGTGCGTGCTCACGCCCTGCTGGCGCGCGCATTCGCGCACCGAAGGCAGGCGTGCGCCCGCAGGCAGCAGCCGCATGCGGATGCGCTCGCCCAGGCGTTCGGCCAGCTGGGTGCTCAGGGTCTGCGGCGCCAGCCGCGAGAGGGGAACGGTCATACGGAAACGGGTGTGAACGGCTGCGAACGACTGCAAACGGCTGCGAATGGGTCACCAGAAAGTCACTGTATCGGGATAGGCACCAATACAGAACATGCAATTGAGGGTCCAACTGTATTGGCACTGTACAGGTCTTGCACCTATATTTCATGCATTCGTGCTGCGGAGAAGGCCTGCCGTGCCCTCCTCCCCAACAGCCCCTGCCGCCTGTATGGAGACCTTCGGGGCCACCGCCTCATGCCACCGTCCGAACTCACCGCCTTGCTGCTGCTCGCCGCTTCCATGAGCTTCAGCCCCGGTCCCAACACCACGCTGTCCACGGCCCTGGCCGCCAACCACGGCCTGCGCCCGGCGCTGCGCTTCGTCCTGGCCGTGCCCGTGGGCTGGTGCGTGCTGCTGGTGCTGAGCACGGCCGGCGTGGGCGCGGCCATTGTCGCGGCGCCGCTGCTGCTGTGGCTGGTCAAGGCCGCCGGCATCGGCTACCTGCTGTGGATGGCCTGGCGCCTGAGCCGCAGCGCGCAGATGGCTTCGCTGCAATCGCCGCAGCAGTTGCAGGTGGGCTTCTGGCAGGGCGTGGGACTGCAATTCGTGAACATCAAGGCCTGGCTGCTGGCCCTGGCCATCGTGGCCGGCTGGCTGGCCGGGCGCGACGACCTGACCGAGCGCCTGACCGTGGTGCTGCCCGTCATGGCCGCCTATGCCTTTTTCAGCAATCTGCTGTATGCCTGCGTGGGCGCACTGCTGCGCCACTGGCTGGCCCAGGGACGCAGGCTGCTGTGGTTCAACCGTGCCATGGCGACCATGCTGGCGCTGACGGCGATATGGATGGTGGCCGCATGAGGGTCCTCCACCCACGCCCAGGCAAAGGCCGTACTGGCCTGCCCAGCTATTGAAGGGAGGATGCGCAGACCCTTCACGCCCGCGACAAAATACCCTCATTGCCGGCGCAAGAGCGAGCGCACTATCCGCACTCCGCTCTTCACATGCGGCCGGCCCGTGCCCCACGACGGCATGGCAATCCATACCAGCCCGCCCGCATGGCGGGCACCGCAAAGACCTGGAACTGCTTTTTTTATGACGACCTGGACGCTGGCAGACCGTGCTGCCAAGATGAACCCCTCCGCCATCCGCGAAATCCTCAAGCTCACCGACCGTCCCGGCATCATCAGCATGGCGGGCGGCCTGCCCTCGCCGCTGGCCTTCCCGCTGGACGAGTTCACCCAGGCCTGCCAGACCGTGATGCAGCGCGATGGCGCCTCGGCCCTGCAGTACGCCACCAGCGAGGGCTTCGCCCCCCTGCGCCAGGCCGTGGCCGACTTCCTGCCCTGGGAAGTGGACCCCGACCAGGTGCTGATCACCACCGGCTCGCAGCAGGCGCTGGACCTGATCGGCAAGGTCTTCCTGGACCGTGGCAGCCGCATGCTGGTCGAAAAGCCCACCTACCTGGGCGCGCTGCAGGCCTTTGCACCGCAGGAACCGATTCCCGTGGGCGTGGACAGCGATGACGACGGCATCCTCGTCGAGGACTTCGCCGCCAAGGCCGGCACCGGCTCCGACAAGGCCCGCCTGGCCTACGTGCTGCCCAACTTCCAGAACCCCACCGGCCGCACCATGGCCGAGGCACGCCGCCAGGCCCTGGTGGACAAGGCGCGCGAACTCAACATCCCGCTGATTGAGGACAACCCCTACGGCGACCTGTGGTTCGAGCAGGCCCCTGCCCTGCCGCTGGCCGCGCGCAACCCCGAAGGCGTGATCTACCTGGGCTCGTTTTCCAAGGTGCTGGCCCCGGGCCTGCGCATCGGCTTCCTGGTGGCGCCCAAGTCCGTCTACAACAAGCTGCTGCAGGCCAAGCAGGCGGCCGACCTGCACACGCCGGGATTCAACCAGCGCGTGGTCTCCGAGGTCATCAAGGACGGCTTCCTGGACCGCCATGTGCCCACCATCCGCGCCATGTACAAGCGCCAGCGCGACGCCATGCTGGCCGCGCTGGAACGCGAAATGGCCGGCCTGGACGTGCAGTGGACCCGTCCCGTGGGCGGCATGTTCCTGTGGGTTCGCCTGCCCAAGGGCATGGATGCGCAAAAGCTGCTGCCCGCCGCCGTCGAACGCGGCACGGCCTTCGTTCCCGGCGCGCCGTTCTACGCGGACGAGCCCCAGGCCAACACGCTGCGCCTGTCCTACGTGACGGTGTCGGCCGAGCAGATCGACAAGGGCATCGCCGCCCTGGCCGACGCCATCCGCTCGCAGCTGTCGGCCTGATACGCACAGCCCCGGCTGTTCCCTGAAAGCCGGCTTTGCGCCGGCTTTCTTCATCCTGCATTGCCCATCGCACCCCTGCCCCTTGCCATGACCTCCACCGCCGCTCCCAGCCAGCGCCCCTTCATGACCGTGGATGTGTTCACGGCACGGCCCTACCTGGGCAATCCGCTGGCCGTCGTGCTCGACGCCACCGGATTGACCGATGCGCAGATGCAGTCCTTCGCGGCCTGGACCAATCTGTCCGAGACCACCTTCGTGCTGCCTCCCACCGAGGCGGGTCGCGCCGCAGGCGCCGACTACCGCGTGCGCATCTTCACGCCGGGCGGCGAGCTGCCCTTTGCCGGCCATCCCACGCTGGGCAGCTGCCATGCCTGGCTGGCGCAGGGCGGCGTGCCGCAGCAGGCCCAGCGCATCGTGCAGGAATGCGCCAAGGGGCTGATCGGCATCGAGCGCCAGGACGGGCGCCTGGCCTTCCAGGCACCGTCCACCGACATCAGCGACGTGGAGCCCGGCCTGCTGGATGACGTGGCGGCCGCGCTGGGCGCAGAACGCGGCCAGATCCTGCGTGCGGCCTGGCTGGACAACGGCCCGCGCTGGATGGGCGTGCTCTTCGAGCATCCCGACCAGGTGCTGTCGCTGGAGCCCGACCATGCAAGGCTCAAGGCGCTGAACACCAAGGTGGGCGCCTGCGCGTTGTACGAAAGCGCGCAAGATGCACCGGCACTGATCGGCCGCAGCAGCCGCGAGGCCCGCGCCTTTGCCACGGGCCAGCGGCCAGCCGCAGCCGAGGCGGATGCCGCCCCCAGCCTGGAAGTGCGCGGCTTCGCCAGCCCCGTCGGCGTCACTGAAGACCCCGTCACCGGCAGCCTCAACGCCAGCCTGGCCCTGTGGCTGCGCGGCGAAGGCCTGCTGCATGCGCCCTACATCGCCAGCCAGGGCTGCTGCGTGGGGCGCGACGGGCGCGTCCACGTCAGCGAGGACGCGCAGGGCGCGCTGTGGATAGGCGGCCATGTCGTGGAATGCGTGAGCGGCCAGGTGCTGTTGTAGAGCCTGCCGGGTTGTCGGAATCTGTCGCCAAGGCGGCAGCCAGTCGCCCGCAGGACAAACGCCAGCGCCGGCGCTGGCCACAATCCGCGCCATGGGAACCCTCTATCTTGTGCGCCATGGCCAGGCCTCGTTTGGTGCCGAAGACTACGACCAGCTCAGCGAGCGCGGCACGGCGCAGTCGCAAAGGCTTGGGGCCTACTGGCGAGAGCGCGGCCTGCGCTTCGACGCGGTCTACACGGGCACGCTGCGCCGCCATGCGCAGACACTGGCCGGCATCGCCGACGGCCTGGGCAGCCTGCCTGCCGAGCAACACCGCACCCAGGCGCTTGCAGGCCTCGATGAATACGACAGCGGAGCGCTGCTGCAGGCCATTCATCCGGCGCCCCTGCCCAAGCCCGACACACCCGAGCTGTACCGCCACCACTTCCGCCTGCTGTGCGATGCCCTGGCCCAGTGGATGGCCGGCACCATCAGCCCCAAAGGCATGCCCAGCTGGGATGATTTCTCGGGCGGCGTGCGCCAGGTGCTGGAGCGCGTGCGCCACGAGCACGCCGACGAAAACGTGCTGCTGGTCAGCAGCGGCGGCCCCATCTCCACGGCCGTGGGCCATGTGCTTGGCACCTCGCCCGAGGTCACCATTGCGCTGAACATGCGCATCCGCAACAGCGCCGTGACCGAGTTCACCACCAGCCCCAAGCGCCTGATGCTGCAGACCTTCAACACGCTCAACCACCTGGACACGGACGAGCACCGCAGCTGGATCACGCACGCCTGATACGGCACCGGCGAGGCTGTCACACAGCTATCGCGCCAAGGCATAGCAGCCAGAACACGGGCGCTCTGGGCCGGCCTACGCTTTTGCGCCAAACTCGCCGGCCAGGAGACAAAAGACCCATGAACAAACGCCGTTTCACGCGCAGCGCCCTGGCCTGCGCGGCCCTGCTGCTGGCCGCCATCACCAGCCAGGCCCAGCCCCTGTCGAACAAGCCCATCCGCATCGTCGTGCCCTTTGGCGCAGGCGGCGTGGCCGACGTCACCTCGCGCGTCGTCGCGCAAAAACTGGCCTCGCAGCTGGGCCAGCCCGTCATCATCGACAACAAGCCCAGCGCAGGCGGCATCGTCGCGGCCGACACCGTGGCCAAGTCCGCGCCCGACGGGCACACGCTGTTCCTCATGTCCAACGGCAGTGCCGTCACCGTGGGGCTGTTCAACCAGCTGCCCTTCGACATGGTCAAGGACTTCACGCCGATTTCCACCCTGGGCTACTTCGACATCGGCGTGCTCACCGCCAGCGACTCGCGCTTCAAGAACCTGGGCGAGCTGGTGGCCTGGGCCAAGGCCAACCCCGGCAAGCTCAACATCGGCAGCATCGCCATCGGCAGCACCCAGCATCTGGCAGCCGAACTGTTCAAGACCACCGCCGGCATCGACGCCCAGATCGTGCCCTTCAACGGCACCCCTGCCGTGGTCACGGCCCTGCGCGGCAAGCAGATCGACGCGGCCGTGGAAATCCTCACGCCCATCATGGGCCAGATCAACTCCAAGGCCGTCAACCTGCTGGCCATCACCGGCGACAAGCGCTCGGCCCTGCTGCCCGGCGTGCCCACGGCCCAGGAGTCAGGCGTCAAGGGCTTCGTCGCCTCCTCCTGGAACGCCCTGGCCGCCCCCGCCAAGACGCCCCCGGAAATCATCGCCCGCCTGAACAAGGAAATCGCCGCCGCCGTGAACTCTCCCGAAGTCACGCAGAAACTGCGCGAAATGAACGTCCAGGCCCAAGCCAGCACGCCCGAGCAGACCGCGCAATTGCTGCAGTCGGAAATCAAGCGCTGGGGCGACGTGATCGTCCAGGCCAAGATCCCCAAGCAATAAAGGAATAGGCCGAGCGAAGCAAAGGCCCGAGCAAACTCCCCGTATGTCAGCGCCTGCGTCGTGGCGGCTGCGGGGTTGCAAGCCTGCCGAAGGACAGGCTTGCTTCGTGATCTGACTCGCCGTGATGTTTGAACGTAGCGCGCAG